>URLF01000001.1 GCA_900548705.1 uncultured Porphyromonadaceae bacterium
AATGGAATCAGCCCTAATTTTTATGCTGCTCTATAAAGTTTAGCGGACAGTAATAATTTTATATGCAAGCCACTTTAATAGTGGCAACGGTTACATTCCGATTTCACAAAACGGTACCGACAAAAAACGCATCAGGCGCCTTCCTCACGGAAAACGCCTGATTAAATTAAATCTCCTTTGTTGTAGATAAAGGGGTGGAGCGAAACGCTCCGATATAACTAGGTGCAATCAGTACCTTAATAACGCGGGGCACGCAAATATTATTGTGCCTTATATGATTTTTTTTGTGATTTTTTTGTCAAAAAAATCACGTAATTTTATTTAACGTTGATTTTCAACGCGTTCTGAGCGCGAAGAGCTTTCTCTCGAGCCTCTTCCAATGTGCCGGCTGTCGCGAGAATCACACCCATACGGCGATGTCCTTTGATTTCAGGCTTGCCGAATATGCGCAGTTGCACACCTGGTTCAGCCAGGACATTCTCCAGATTATCGAATTCAATCTCGGTCGTGTCACCCTCGACAACAACCGCCCTTGAGCAGGAAGGCCCATAGAAGCGGATAGAATTGACCGGAAGACCGAGCAACGCGCGGGCATGGAGTCCGAACTCGCTTATGTCCTGTGAAATCATTGTGACCATACCGGTGTCGTGGGGACGGGGGGAGACCTCGCTGAAAATCACATGGTCATCCTTGATGAACAGCTCCACACCGAAAATACCATAACCTCCAAGGGCTTCGGTAATCTTTTTGGCGATTTCACGCGCTTCCTCAATAGCCTGCTGGCTCATCGGCTGAGGCTGCCAGGATTCACGATAGTCCCCGTTTACCTGGATGTGTCCGATAGGCTCGCAGAAAGTTGTCCCGGAGACAGACCTAACGGTGAGCAGCGTGATTTCATAGTCGAATTTCACGAAGCCCTCCACAATCACGCGACCGGCTCCCGCACGACCACCTTCCTGGGCTTCTTTCCATGCGGCCTCGATGTCTGCTTCCGACTTGATGGTGGACTGTCCGTGGCCCGATGAACTCATCACCGGCTTGACCACGCAGGGAATACCGATTTCCTCCACCGCCTTGATGAATTCCTCGCGGGTATTGGCGAATCGGTAAGGGGAAGTGGGAATGCCAAGCTCCTCGGCGGCAAGGCGACGGATACCTTCTCGGTTCATTGTCAGCCAGGCAGCTTTGGCAGTAGGGGTGACATTGTAACCTTCTTTCTCGACCTCCATCAACACCGGAGTGGCAATCGCCTCCACTTCAGGGATGATATGGTCAGGCTTTTCCTCCTTGATAACCTCAAGCAGTTTTTCACCATCCAGCATGTTGAACACGTGGCTACGGTGGGCAACCTGCATTGCGGGAGCGTTAGCATACTTGTCGCAGGCGACAACTTCAACGCCATAACGCTGCAGCTCGATTGCGACTTCCTTTCCCAGCTCACCGCTGCCAAGCAGCAGGGCTTTCTTGCCGGAGGGGGTCATTACAGATCCAATCTTTGTCATCTGGTCTTGGTGGAGAAGAGGGATAGATTATGGAACAGTTAATTGATAATGATTATGGTGCAAAGTTAGCAATAAACGGCGAGACACGGAAGAGTACACCCGAAAAACAATCACCGTATGACCTCATGGTCACGGGTGTTGAGACCCGCTTTCCGGGCCTGGGAATGCTGATGCTCGCGAGGTATGTGGAATCTACGTCCATCCTTTATCAGGTATGACCCTGTCTGATGAAAGCAAAACGGCACTCTTGCCTGGCGGCATTGAGCGTGGATGTCAACCACCCAATCGAAATCAAGACATCTGGCATATTTACCTGATTCACCTCCGACCGATACCTCCTCAATCAGTTCCGGGTTGAGATACTCCCTGAGATTCATCCTTTCGAGCATAGGGGCGACAACCACGATGCGATGTCGCAAAGGCAACGACAGGAAAACCGGCATCCGGACATCCGCACGGTCTTGATTTTCCACAGTGCAACCGACAGCGACATTATCCCAGCCTTCACCCCAGTCGGGAGGTAGACATGCCGCGAGACGCTCAATCCTCTTTGTGAAGAAAAAGAAACGGCAATCGCTACGCTGTCGGATGATTTCCCAAATCTCATCACGCCACACATCAGCTTCCTCAATCAGGAAATCGGATGTGAAACACAATGCGAACTCAGTTCCAGCGGAATATTTCAGGTTTTTCTTCCGGTCGAGACGTAACGGGAGGTCGAAGGAAGCTGTCTTCCTAACCTCATTTGTGGGCGAGGATGCCCCGAAAGCGGCATCCTCGCGATATACATAGCAATGGCGGCAACCGGCACTGATTTTATGGCAACCGTGCCACGGATTCCACATCGGCATATGTCGTTGTGTTGTAGCTGAGTCTCTTAGTTTGCCGAAGTGTTCAGCACCGGAGTCGCAGGCTCGTCTGAACAAAGTACAACCAACAGGTTGCTTACCATAGTGGCTTTCTGCGCGGGAGTGAAATCGGCGACGTTGTCCTTTTCAATCTTGTCAAGAGCCATCTCGACCATGCTTACCGCACCCTCCACGATTTTCTCACGGGCGGATATGATGGCTGTAGCCTGCTGACGGCGGAGCATCACAGCGGCGATTTCGGGGGCATATGCGAGGTAATTGATTCGGGCCTCGACGACCTCCATTCCTGCGATGCCGAGACGTTCGTTGATTTTGTGTTCGAGAAGCTCGTTTATCTCCTCGCCACCACTCCGCAGGGTCAGCTCATCAGAAGAATTGTCAGTGGTGTCATATGCGAAACGGCCTGTCACTTCGCGCAAAGCGGCATCACTCTGGATGCTGACAAAGCTCTCCAGAGCCCTCATATTAAATGTCCCGGTAGGAGATGAAGCTGAGTCGATATCAAACACCGCGCGATAGGTGTCACGGATTTTCCAAACCAATACCATACCGATCATCACGGGGTTACCCTGTTTGTCATTGACCTTGATAGGATCGATATCCATGTTCCTCACACGCAGGGAGAGCTTGCGACGGGTGATGAAAGGATTCAGCCAATAATATCCGACCTTGTTGAATGTGCCCACATATTTGCCGAAGAAAATCATGACGCGGGCTTCGTTGGGTTCCTGCACCACATAACCCATGCATCCGAGGACAAAGAGGATGAACAAAGGCACCGACACCCCGAATGCAAGCGCGGGATTATCGTCCACGAACATCCCCATCATCACCACGATTATTACCGGAATCAGGATGAAGGTGAAGAACAGCATAGCGAAACCGGGAATCGCCCAGCTTGAATAGGAGGTCTCTTTCAGTTCATGAAAGGTCCCGGGATTGTCATTTGTTGTCATAGCTAACAGTATTTATGGTTGTTTTGTATTGTCACAGATTGCTTTTTCCGCAGCCGCCAACTTCTCAGATGAGCCGACATCAAACCATCTGAAGCCCTCGGGGAGCAGATAACGCCGGATGTCAAGCCGACGGAGCATTGCCAGATAAAAAGGCACTATTGAGAATGGTTTGACCTCTCCACCGGCATACTCCTCCAACAGAGGGAAAACCGCAGGACTGACAATATGGATGCCATCAAAAGGGGAGGAGTCGGTCACCTGAGTTGGCACGAAACCCTGAGGTTTCAGCTCCCCCGTGGCCCTATTCTCCCAACCTGCCAGACGATTGTCGGAAGTGTCGAAATACAGGGCGCGGGATGAATGACGACGGCTGCACAGCAATGTCACATCAGCTCCGCTCTCCATATGATTGGCCAGCATCTTACCAAGAGGAAGGTCGGTAAGGATGTCGACGTTATGAAGCAATATCGGTTCATAAGAGCCGCTTGCGAGCAATAACCCGCGAGCCTTAAGCAGTCCTCCGCCCGTGTCAAGAAGGCAATCCGTTTCATCACTGATTTTTATATCCAGGCCGAAATTACGGTTATCCCGCAGGAAATCGGTAATCTGAGCCGCGAAATGGTGGACATTGACCACGATTTCGGTCACTCCCGCATCGGCTACATTCTCAATGACGCGCTGCAACATCGGTTTGCCACAGACCGGCACAAGAGCCTTAGGATGCTCAAGGGTGAATGGTTTAAGCCGGGTTCCCAGTCCGGCGGCAAATATCATCGCTTTCATTACTCGCCGGTTTTATAAGTTTTCTGAGGGTCGCGCAGAAATGAATCGAATTCCACTGTCACCTCCTTTGCGGGTAATTCCTCTGCAATACCCTGTTCGCGATGGGTCAGCAATACCCTGACTCCATATTTGTCATTGAGATGTCTCGCGATTGCATCCGCTGAATATACCGAACGGTGCTGTCCTCCGGTACATCCGAAATTGACCGCGAGGTCAGTAAACCCTCGTTGGAGGTAACGCTCCACCGACGCGTCAACAAGTCGCTCGCACTCGGCAATGAACGGCTGTATCTCCCCATCCTCTTCCAGAAACTCCCTGACGGATCCGTCAAGTCCGGTCTGCTTTTTGTATGGCTCATACCGTCCTGGGTTGTGGGGCGCACGACAATCAAACACAAATCCACCTCCATTGCCCGACGGGTCGGCAGGAATCCCCTTTTTGAAAGAGAAACTTGTTACCCTGACAGTCAGCGGATTCTCCGTAGGGAGAAGATGGTGGAGATGTTTCGTCCGCTGTCGTTCTACTGCATCTTGTCCAAAACGCTGTTGTAACCTTACGGCCAGTTCAGCAATCACCGGGAAGCTTTCCCTGAGACTGTAGTTCTCAAAAACTTTAGCCAGATTGTCAACTCCGGCCGGAACGGATTCAAGGAAATGTGGTTTGCGTTCAACCCACCCTCGGAATCCATACGCTCCTAATGTCTGGAGAATGCGGAACAGGACGAATACAGGCAGTTTGGAACGGAACTTCTCCTGGTCGAAAGAGTAATCAAGTGATGCCATCTCCTTGACATAGACCTCGATGAGACTTTCTTTCAGCCAGTCAGGATAATGGGCCTTGGCCTGCCACAGGAAGGACGCGACATCATAGGCTCCGGGGCCACGGCGACCTCCCTGGAAATCAATGACGGTAAGGCGACCGTCATCCCCGACCATTATGTTGCGGCTCTGGAAATCGCGCACCATAAATGTCGCACAACTGGATTTATCTTGGAGCAGCAGCCCCTCCATCCGGTCAAATTCATTCTGGAGCGCCTGCTCATCGAATTCAAGTCCGGAGGGCTTCAGAAAACAATATTTGAAATAATTCAAATCCCAGCGGACAAGCCTTTCATCCATCTCCTCGCAAGGATAACACTTACTGAAATCCATATCTTTCCCACCCAGATACTGAACACGGGCAAGAATCCTCATTGACTCTTCAAGAAGAGTAAGGTCTTGAGGATGGTAATTCCCGGAATCTCGCGCAGGGGCCAAGGCGGAGAACAGGTCTCTGTCACCAGCCCATGTCTGCAAATACATCGTTCCGTCGACGGATACCTCCAAGACCTCCGGCACAGGCAGATGGCATTTTCCTCCCAAATGATTGGAAAGAGCTATAAACGCACGGTTCTCCAAAACATCATCACCGGATGTAGCGGCAATCGGCTTGCCCGTTTCATCTTCCACCCGATAATACCTGCGGTTGGAACCGGCTCCCGCCAACGGGAGGACTTTCCCAGGAGGATTGCCGAACCTCCGGATATATAAATCACTGATTTTGTCCATGTCGGTCGCCCGACCATTGGTTTTGTCTGACATTTTCTTTATTATATATCTGCAAATTTAGCTATTTTCATCGGTTCCCACCCCCTGCGAGTCACGGATTTTTCGTAACTTCGCGGAAAAATCCACGATACCATATCACCGTATGGCAGAAAACACCCTTCTTGACCGCCTCGACGGCATAGAATCACGCTTCGAGGAGGTTTCCACTCTGATAACCGACCCGGCTGTAATCGCCGACATGAAGCGCTATGTGCGCCTCAATAAGGAATACAAAGACCTTGAACGTCTGACCGCAGCCACACGCCGTTACCGGTCGCTGATTGACAATATCGCCGAATCCAAGGAGATACTTGAGACCGAGAATGACGATGAGATGCGTTCGATGGCCCGCGAACAGCTTGACGAGGCCAACGCAGCCCTTCCGTTGCTTGAGGAGGAAATCAAGATCATGCTTATTCCCGCAGACCCGGAGGATGGCAAAAACGCCATCGTGGAAATCCGTGGTGGCACCGGTGGCGACGAGGCGGCACTCTTCGCCGGAGACCTTTTCAAGATGTATTCCAAATATTGCGAATCCAAGGGGTGGCAGGTTGCCGTCACAAGCTTCTCCGAGGGTACCGCCGGCGGTTTCAAGGAGATTGTCTTCGCAGTCACAGGAGACAACGTTTACGGCACCCTGAAATATGAAAGCGGGGTACATCGTGTGCAACGCGTGCCTGCCACGGAGACCCAGGGGCGCGTGCATACCTCGGCAGCCACTGTCGCCGTATTACCCGAGGCCGAGGCTTTCGACGTGGAAATCAATGAAGGTGAAATCAAATGGGAGACCTTCCGAAGCGGAGGAGCGGGTGGCCAGAACGTCAACAAGGTCGAATCCGGGGTGCGCCTGCGATATATGTGGCGCAATCCGGTCACAGGCCAGACCGACGAGATTCTTATCGAATGTACCGAGACCCGCGACCAACCCAAGAACAAGGAACGTGCCCTGAGTCGTCTGCGCACATATATCTATGACCGCGAACATCAGAAATATGTCGATGATATCGCCTCGCGCCGCAAGACGCTGGTCTCTACCGGTGACCGTTCAGCAAAGATCCGCACCTACAATTTCCCGCAGGGACGTATCACCGACCATCGTATCAACTACACCATCTACAACCTCCAGGCATTCATCGATGGCGATATCCAGGATTGCATCGACCATCTGATTATCGCGGAAAACGCCGAAAAGCTAAAGGATGCCGAACTCTGACAATAGACCGTTGCCGGTCGCTTAATCAAACAGCATAAACCAATACACAATTATATCATATGACAAGACAGGAAATCATCGACCACATCAAGGAGAAACGCTCATTCCTCTGTGTGGGACTCGATTCCGACATCAAAAAGATGCCGCAATGGCTCGTGGAAGAAGCCGGAGGTGACACCTACAAGGCTTTGATGACATTCAACAAGGCAATCATCGATGCCACAGCTCCCTACTGCGTCGCTTACAAGCCCAATACCGCTTTTTATGAAGCATTTGGTGCAGAAGGCTGGAAAGCCCTTGCCGACACCATCGCGTATATCCGCGAGAACCATCCCCGCCATTTCGTCATCGCAGACGCCAAGCGCGGAGACATCGGCAACACATCGGCGATGTATGCCCGTGCGTTCTTCAACGACCTCAAGGCCGATGCCCTCACTGTTGCTCCTTATATGGGAGAGGATAGCGTGAAGCCGTTCCTCGGCTATGAAGGGAAGTGGGTGATTCTGCTCGCCCTGACCTCCAACAAGGGAAGTATGGATTTCCAGCTCATCCGCGACGAGAATGGCAATCGCCTGTTTGAAAATGTGATAAGCAAATCACAGACATGGGGCTCCACCGACGAAATCATGTATGTGGTCGGTGCCACTCGCGGCCAGATGTTCGAGGATATCCGCGCTGTCGCACCCGACAATTTCCTGCTTGTGCCCGGAGTCGGCGCACAGGGGGGAAGCCTTGAGGAGGTTTGCCGATATGGTATGACCGACGATTGCGGACTGCTGGTCAACTCTTCACGCGCCATAATCTATGCCTCATCCGAGAGGAACTTCGCCGAAGCTGCCGGAGAAGCCGCCAAGGCAGTAGCCGCCGAGATGAAAGGATTTCTTGCCACTTATAGCAAAATTTAACGCACGAGGTTTCACCGCTTCACCGAAAAAGGCTATATTTGTTGGCTGAAAACAAAAACGAGAAATTTAAACCCAAACATATCAAATCATCAATCATGAAACTCGACGATTACAATTTTGCCGGTAAAAAGGCCATTGTCCGCGTTGACTTCAACGTGCCTCTGGATGAGAACGGCAACATCACCGACGACACCCGTATCCGTGGCGCTCTCCCCACCCTCAAGAAAATCCTTGAGGCCGGTGGCAGCCTGATCATAATGTCCCATATGGGCAAACCCAAGGGTAAAGTAAACCCCAAACTCTCCCTGATTCAGATCAAGGACGCTGTGGCCAAGGCTCTCGGTCGCGACGTGAAGTTTGCTCCCGACTGTGCTGACGCATCCGAGGCAGCCGCAAACCTGCAGCCCGGTGAAGTCCTGCTCCTCGAGAACCTCCGCTTCTATCCCGAAGAGGAAGGCAAGCCCGTAGGTATCGACAAGGAAGATCCCGCATACGAGGCTGCCAAGAAGGAGATGAAGGAGAAGCAGAAAGAATTCTCCAAGAAACTCGCTTCCTACGCAGATGTTTATGTGAACGACGCATTCGGTACCGCTCACCGCAAGCACGCTTCCACCGCTGTCATCGCCGACTACTTCAAGCCCGAAGACAAGATGCTCGGCTACCTGATGGAGAAGGAGGTTGACGCCGTTGACAAAATCCTCAGCGACATCAAGCGTCCTTTCACCGCCATCATGGGTGGTTCGAAAGTGTCGACCAAAATCGGCATCATCGAAAACCTTATGGACAAGGTTGATAACCTTATCCTCTGCGGTGGTATGACCTATACCTTCGCCAAGGCACAGGGTGGCAAAGTCGGTGACTCTCTCTGCGAGAACGACAAGCTCGACCTGGCCCGCGACATTATGAAGAAAGCCCAGGAAAAGGGTGTCAACCTCGTGCTTGGTGTGGACTGCGTTGCAGCCGACGCTTTCAAGAACGACGCCAATACCCAGATCTGCTCGGTAATGGATGTCCCCGACGGATGGGAAGGTGTTGACGCAGGTCCCGAGACCCGCAAAATTTTCGCCGATGCCATCAAGGGTGCCAAGACCATCCTCTGGAACGGTCCTGCCGGCGTATTTGAATTCGACAACTTCGCTGCCGGTTCACGCGCTATCGCCGAAGCTATCGTGGAGGCCACCAACAACGGTGCATTCTCTCTCGTAGGCGGCGGTGACTCAGTGGCATGTGTCAACAAGTTCGGTCTCGCTGATGAAGTCAGCTACGTCTCCACCGGTGGCGGCGCACTCCTCGAAGCCATCGAAGGCAAGATTCTCCCCGGTATCGCAGCCGTCAAGGGCTGATAGATAAACCATAAACCATAAAGGAGACCGGAATCATTCGATTCCGGCCTCCTTTATGGTTTATCGCGTCAATTACGATTTTTTATTTGGCAGGCGTGGTGGTAGTGGGCACTGTCGCAGGAGTGGGAGCAACAGGAACAGCGGAAGGTGTGATGGGCTGGAATTTGGCTTCCCAACCGAGAGCGCTCGCGCCGAGAACGGCAGCATCAGCCTCCTTCAACTCAGAAAGCAATACCTTCACTTTCCCCTTCCAGATCGGCATCATATTCTTCTCCATAGACTCGCGCAGAGGCTTCATAAGAAGTTCGCCACTCTTTGCAAGACCTCCGAAGAGGATGAAGGCTTCCGGAGCTGAAAAGATGGTGAAGTCAGCGAGAGCCGCACCGAGGATGTCACCTGTGAATTCAAACACATCCTTTGCCAGTTTGTCACCTGCGATGGCTGCGTCATAGACATCCTTGGAGGTGATTTCATCGGTAGGCATATTGCGCAGGAGAGAAGGCTCATTACTGCGGGCCTCAAGGAATTCACGCGCTGTACGGGCGACCCCGGTAGCAGAGCAATAGGTCTCAAGGCAGCCATTGCGGCCACAACCGCAAAGACGGCCATTGTTGCGTTTCACGATGAGGTGACCCAACTCGCCGGCAAAACCGTCATGGCCATACACGAGCTGGCCATTAATCACGATACCCGAACCGACACCGGTACCGAGGGTAATCATAATGAAGTCTTTGAGACCTCGGGCTGATCCGTAGGTCATCTCACCGATAGCTGCGGCGTTGGCGTCATTAGTGATTGACACGGGCACACCGAATTTCTCGCTGACCAGCTGTGCGAGGGGTATGGGGGTAGGCCAGGGGAGATTAACTCCGCTTTCAATTGTGCCAGTATAATAGTTGGCATTGGGAGCGCCGATTCCGATACCATGGATTTTGTCTACGGCGTCATTGACCTCAAGGAGCTTGGTAAGCTCTGTGTGAAGCTCATCAAGATATGCCTCAATTGTATTGTGTTTACGGGTCTTGATAGAGGAGCTGGCGATTACAACGCCACGGGCATCGACGATTCCGAAAACGGTGTTAGTACCGCCTATGTCGATTCCGACTACATAAGGTTTGCTCATTGTTTTTATTAGATATGGTAAGATTTTTATTTCGGTTGACAAGATAGAGGAGAGAGTCGTTTACTCAGGTTAGATTCTCCCGCAAAGTTATGAAAATAATTATATAATAGCAATGAAACCGGCCAAAAACTTGGCCGGTTTCATTGAATAATATCTAAAAAATGTAGCTTGCTTATAATTTTTATTCCTCGACAGCTTCAACCTCTGATTCAAGAATCTCGGTTTTCTCGCTCTTGATGTTGGGCTCTTCAAGGCCGAGACCCTTCTTGCGGTCGATTACCTTGAGGACAAGACCGAGCAGCAGGGCAGCCACACCAAGGAAGGCAAGCATCACCAACGGCCAGGTGTAGTTGTAGCTGATGGCGGCTGTTTCGGGAGTCATCGTGCCGTTGGCCACAGCCTTGGTAATCTGAGGATTGGTGTTGTCAAGCACCTTTCCGATAAGAAGCGGGAAGAGCCAGAGACCGATATTCTGAATCCAGAAAATCAACGCGTATGCCGAACCGATGATTTTGGCGTCGACAAGCTTTGGAACACTGGGCCAAAGAGATGCAGGCACCAGTGAGAAAGACGCTCCAAGCACGAGAATAGTGATATATGCCACACACACACCGGCAAGGTCGTTACCCTTGAACATCGGAAGGATGAACGCGAATGTCAGATGGCAGGCGATAAGCAGTATCGAGCCAAGCACGAGCATCGAAGCGGCTTTACCCTTGTAGTCGACAAACTTGCCGAGAATCGGGGTGATGCCGACGGCAAGAAGGGGGAAAACCGCGAAGATGGCTGCCGCGGACTGGCGCATATAACCCATCACACAGTACCCCACAAGAGCCACAATCGCTATAGCCAGGGTAGAGTAACGTACAACCTTATTCTTGGAGAAATTGCTTGCAAAGGCCGCCGCGGCAACCACCAGCATAATGACATACTGGAGGACAGTCACAGTGTCAGTAGCCCAGAAAGAGGTCTCGTCGGGAGGGGTCAGAGTCAGGTTGCACTGAAGCATGTTGACGGCATACTTCTGGAAGGGGAAAATCGCTGAATAGTAAAGCACACAAAGGAGTGCTACCAGCCAGAAACCTGCGCTGGTCAGGATTTTGCCAAGGTCGCTGATTTTGAAAGGATCATCTTTCTCCTCCTCGGCGTGGGTCTGCTCGTCGAGTTTCTTGTCCATAAAGAAGTAAACGATGAACATAATCAGGGCAATCATCAGCAGCACCACTCCGAAAGCCACCGAACGGGCAACACTCACATGGCCGCCAAGCTCGGCAAACATCGGGGAGAAAATCATACATGTGGCCACACCGAGACGGGCAAGAGCCATTTCAGAACCCATAGCCAAGGCCATCTCACGACCCTTGAACCATTTCACGATTCCTCGGCTCACTGTGATACCGGCCATTTCCACTCCGCAACCGAAAATCATGAATCCGACTGCCGAGAACTTGGCCGACGCGGGCATACCTTCATAGAATGGTGAGATGCCAAGCTCGTCAAACACCGGGATATAGTTGAGATGGTTGGTGAACCATACATCAAGCGAACTTCCCAGGAAGGCATCCGTGAGGGCATACCAGTTAATTGTCGCGCCGACAAGCATCACAGCTCCGGAGAGGATTGCCGTGAATCTCACACCCATCTTGTCGAGGATGATTCCCGCGAAAATCAGGAAGAAAATAAAGACATTAAGAAATGTCTCCGAACCTTGCATCGTGCCGAACGCTGTAGAGTCCCATCCACGGGTAGACTGCAGCAAGTCTTTGATCGGCGACAAAATGTCCATAAAGATGTAAGAGCAGAACATCGCAAACGCGAGCAGCCCCAATGCTGTCCAGCGTGCCCAGCTCTTATCACTGAGAACGGCTTTTGTCTTGTTCAATTCAGTGGAAATTGCCATAAGCTAAATATGTGATATTGGTTTATAAATTCGCAACGATAGCTATTATCCTGCAAATGTAGCAAAAAAATGCAATATAATCCCCCGCAAGTGGCGAAAACTATAGTTATGGCGATTTATGGCTTACCTTTGGTTTGTATTCAACCTTGAGGTTGGGAAGATGTCGGGGAAGATGTCGCCGCGTCGGAGTCAGATGGGGTAGTGGAAGCGGTACTGTCCGTTGAATCGGACGCATTCCCTTTCTGTGAACCGATGACTGCATTTGTCACATAGACCGTGAATACCGGAAAGAGTATAAGACCTTCTCCCGACAGGATTATCGCAAGCACTTTTCCTGTCGCAGTCATCGGGGAAATCTCACAGCCGACGGTGGTGATGTTAAGCGCGGCCCACCAAAGGGCATCCCACCAAGACCCCACAAGAGGGTTGATGTAATGTTCCTCCACAAAGAACACAAGGGAACCGAAATACACCGAGGTTATCACCCATATGATATAAACTGACATCATGCTCAGTGCCTTGTTGGCCGAGAGTGCGCCGGAAATCATAGCCAGCACGTATCCGGCTCTAATCATGGGCACAAAACGCATAAGATAAGCCACCGGGGCAGACATATGGAGATGTAAGGCTTCCACGATATTCAGCCAAGGGATGCTGATAAGGATGAAGAAGATATTGGCCACCAGATATTTCAATTTCCTCGGAGCAAACAGCCACTCCACAGCTATGTCGAAAAGGAAAAGGAGACACACCCAGAACTGGAACCTCATATACCCGGGCGCGGACAAAAATGACACATTGTCGATTGTCTCGCGGGTGATCCACACAATCATAATGACCGAAGCCGCCATCACCATCAGGTGGAGGGCGGTCACAAACCCGCGTTTGAGCGGTGTAAGCGTATGGTCATATAAAGTAGCCTGCATGATGTGACACAATAAGTTTGTCAACTTAGTTGTAAAACATCATGCAGGCGCGTTTGGTTTATTTCACGTCGAAACCTGATTCGGTCACAGCCTTGACCACGGCGGATGAATCGAAATTGCCTTCGACAGTGGCAGATCCGGCGGAAAGGTCGACAACGACATTCTCCACTCCGGGGACAGCCGCGATAGCTTTCTCCACTGTCATGCGGCAATGGTTGCATGACATACCTTCAATTTTGAATATTTCAGTCATATCTGTTGATTTTGAGTATGAGTGATTATGATGATGCCTGGTGGCAAAGAATGAATAAACAAGGAGGAAGAGGAGAAGGGCTGTGCAGGAGGTCTCGAACCACCCGAACGAATGATGGCAGGCATGAGCCATCTCTCCGGTATTATGGCCCAACAAACCGAACCATTCCGCCGGAAGGAGGTAATCGACCATCAGTCCGAAGAAGAGGGCGGTGACCACGACCGACATCACATATATCGCTGTCGCTTTCTTACCGATAGCACGGCCAAGAACCATCATTGAAGCGAAATTCGCGGCAGGACCGGCCATCAGCAACACGAAAGCAGCCCCTGGATTGAGTCCTTTAAGCACCAATGACATGGCGATAGGTATCGAGCCTGTGGCACATACATACATCGGCACCGCAATGACAATCATCGCCAGCATTGCCAGCAATGGCCTGTCGCTCAACGAGACGAGGAATTGGTCAGGCACATAAACCGTAATCAATGCGGCGACAATCAGGCCTATCACAAGCCATTTGCCGACACTGGCGACCATATCAACCAGACCATATTTAACAGCCGCTCCCAGGCGGGATATCAAAGAAGCCCCTGCTCCTTTCGGTTCGGTATGACAACAGCTGTCGTCACAATGGATATCCTTGACAGGTTGTGAGGCGGATGAGGAGATTTGAGGTTCCCTTCCACTTCCATTGTCGGAAGCATTCACCCACACGCCACCGACAAAGCCACCGACAAGCGCGGCAATCGGGCGCAGTATGGCCATCGGAAGCCCCAACAGGGAATATGTGGCGGCAATGCTGTCTACACCTGTCTGAGGAGTTGCAATCAGGAATGATGTCGTGGCTCCTTTTGAAGCCCCCTGACGATGCAACCCGACGGCTGTCGGTAACACTCCACAGGAACAGAGGGGGAGAGGCACACCGAACATTGCGGCTTTCACCACCGGTTTCCACCCTTTTCCGGCCAAATGGCGGCTCATCGTCTCAGGTTTGACAAATTCGTGGAGAATCCCGGCAATCAGGAAGCCCAGAAGAATATATGGAGACATCTCATTTAGGATGTCAAGTAATGACGAAAAAAATACAGTGAAATCCATATTCCGTTATTGTTTTATGCAAAGTTAGCAACAAAATCCCTTTCGGGCGTTAAACAATTGCGGGATAAAATTGCATCATTCCCGATTCCACACTCCACGAAAAGAGCCGGGCATAAGCCCGGCTCAGGTATGATTTATGTTGTGGAAGTGTATGTCAGAACAGAAGGCTGATACCTGTCGAGAACGCACCGAAATCCATCCCCGTGGACTTTTTCAGCATATTCATCGGGGAATAGCGGGCATAAATCCCGACACCACTGTAATGAATGGCAAACAGCATATCTACTGTCACAGGCCGTTGTGAGATTTTTCCGGTTGTGATCTCATAGGATTTGTCTCCGATTTTGTATTGTGTCTTGAGATTGGCGGAAGTATTGAAATTAACCACCGGACCGGCGGTCACTCCCCATTGACGATGATGGCCGAAATTCAATGAACACAGCACCGGAATTTCGAGAGAGAACACATTGATTCTTGAACGCCGGTTGGTCATCTCCTCGGAATATGGCTCAAGGGTTATTCTGCCATCAGGATTCTTGGAGAAGAAACGGTCACCTTTTGTGACGAAATTCCGGGCATCGATGCCCAGACCGGTAGCGATAGAGAATGAACGGTAGGTCATCTGCACACCCATCACCATAATCCAGGAGAGTTCGACGCTGCGCCCCATCGACGGTTCGAAATGGGGTGAGGCATTGATCGGGGTAACCCATCCGAGCGAAAGTCCCATAGTGACTATCTGCCATTTGACCGGCCGCTCACCCGAAAGATTGATGGCGAAGTCGCTCCAACGATTCCCGATATATGATTTCTGAGAACGGTTTTCGGGGTCGGGAAACAGAAAATTGTAATTGCGCAGATTCCCTTCCGCGTCCTTATAGGAGACATTCACATCCTTCTCGCTCTCCACCACCAGCACATCGCTTATATCATTGCATTGAATCTGAAAACGAGAAAACGCGGTGGTCTTTTTCCTGGCCTGCGTGTCATAATAGAAGTTGTCTTCCGTGTCATCCAGGCTCCTGACAGTGATTTGAGTGGAAGAGCCATCCGAATTGATATCGATTGTCGATGCTTTGGAGACATTCAGCAATGTGTCGGCTGGCATAACGTTCACGGCAGGCACCGTGTCGGCAACTACACCGGATATACCGGCGGCAAATAGGGGAGTGGCAGAGAGGAGAAGTGAAGCGGAAATCAGAATCTTGCGTAACATAGGAGTGATGGATGTATGGGTCATTTTGATAATTTCTTTATAAGCTCTTCAGCCTGCATACGGGATAACGTACCGTCGAAATATATCACCATTACTGACGGATTGGCCGACTTGGTGTTATATATGTAATATAGATAGCGGTTAAGTTTCTGACCATCGACTGTCAGAGGTTTCAGCATCAGAAAGGCATATTGCAGCTTACCATCTTTGTAACGGACATTACGTCCTATCGCTTTCGTGCCGTCGGCCAGCACCAACGGCTGTATTATGGACGCATATGTTTTCGCGTCACCTTTGAATGTGGCGAAATTCGACAGTCGGTTGGCCCGGAGAAAGCGCTGCTCTCCGCTCATCATAGTTTCTGTTACCGATGGGTCATTGCCGTATTTGCCGCCGAAAATACGGTTTATCTGCAATCCGGTCTGGGCCGAAACTCCGATGGCGGTAATCAGCAACAGCAAGGTTATTGATAGGATACGTTTCATAATACCTATGGATTGGGTTGTTTAGTTTTCAGTCATAAAATCAGATTCATAGCTGTCAATCATCGGAAAGGCCTCGTCAATCTCCGCCTGGATATCCTGTCTGACATCCACCGCGCAATCGCCGAATTCACGCATGTCTGAGGTGAGCTGACGCAACACGGCATCTTCATCCGTAACCTTTTTCCCGTTGATGTATGCTATGCAGGTCGAGTCAACCGCCAGACGAGGGGACAGGAAATGACTAAACCCTATTGTAGCCATCACGGCAATCGCGGCAGCCACACCGGCTGCGGGCCACCAGAGTTTACGCGTATCACGGCTTTTCACAGCTACCGCCGGTTTTTTGAATCCCATCAAGGCCCGGGCTTCATCAATGGCAGGATGATGATAGCCGGTATGGGCAATCATATTCCTGAGCTGCAATTCCTCGCTATCGGAGAGCGAACAATCGAAATATCTGTCAATCAGCTCCAGCAGTCGGGGCAAAGTGGTGTTGCCGGTCTTCATAAGTTCAGACATGATTTGTTTTACGGTAAAGTTCACGAATTGCCTTCCGGGCGCGGCTGAGTGTCATCCTGACATTCTCCTGACTCATCCCCAGGGTGGCGGCGATTTCGGGATAACCAATTCCTTCGATGTCATGGAGACGGAAAACCTGATACTGGGTATCATTCAGCACCTGTCGGCTGAGCCTGACTACTGCCTCATATGTCTCCTGTTGTTCCCTCTCCGCGTCTGAATCATCGATAGGGTCATTTTCCACACAGTCATCCATAGCGACATTGGGATGGGCTCTTTTAGCCCGGAAGAAATCTATGGCATTGTTTCTGACAGCCGTGTAGCTCAGCTTCATCGCCTCAGATTCGTTCCTCACATCATGGTGTCTCGCCCATAGACGGCAAAATGCGTCGTGGAGTATATCCTCGGCATTGTCAGAACCGGCAATGCCGGCGGCAACGCCCCGTAGCGAAGCCCGGAAACGCATGAATGTCGATGTGAGGATGTCGGATTTCATTTCACCAATATAACGGGAGGACAGGCAATGTGTAACAGCCCAAGTATGTTTTTCTGTAAAAAATATCCCCCTCGACTTTATTAGCCTGGGGGATAAGCATTATCAGACTTGTGTTATGGGGGTGCGGTCGTTCTGTCCTTGGCGCAGGTATTGTGACGGAGTCAGGCCGGTGACCTCCTTGAACTGGCGTGACAGATGCGAGACGGAGGAGTAACCTGTAAGGTCTGCGATTTCACTGACGCTCATCTGGTTGTAGCTCATCAATTCCTTCACAAGCTCAATCTTTTGGGCGATGAAATATTTTTCAATCGTCCGGCCCTCCTGGGCGGAGAAAATGCGGCTGGCTGTGTCATAGGTAATGTCCATATGCTTCTCAAGACAGGCTGAGAGATTTAGCGGACAATCGCGTTCGATACGGACATGACGTATGATGGTCTTCTTGATATTCTCGACAATCATTGCGTTGCGGTCTGAAATCCTTTCGAAACCATCCGCCTCAAGTTCGCTGTCAAGTGCGTCAAGGGAAATTTTCTTGAACTCATCATCCGGGATCCTCACAGACCCGAGCATCACCTCGGCATTCTGAATTCCAAGTTTTTTCAAAATGGTTTCCACAGCCCTCATACAATGGCGGCACACCATATTCTTTATCATTATTTCCATAGTAACGGGAATGTGAATGGGTAAAATTCAGGGACATCGCCGGGCGCCCGGCGATGTCCCTGAAAAAAGGTTGACGGAAAAATCCCGACAGATTACATAGCTCTCACGCGCTCAAGATTGGCTTCGTCACCAACCTTGTAGTAAATCGAGCGGAGAAGAGTCAGGCAATCAGTAAGATTCTCGTTGATTTGGTAAGCCTTTTCAAGATAACCTGCGGCCTCACGGTAGAGGGGGAAGGTACGTTCCTGACAGAACTTCTCATATTCGGCCTGCGAGACATTCGCGCCCTCGTTCTGGTCGATGGCATCAGCTTCCTGGCAAAGCTTGTAGGCATACTGGAAGAGAGCGTTGGCATTGTTGGCATCGAGGTCGATAGCTTTCTTGTAGAGAGCCTTGGCCTCGTCAGACTTGCTCTGCTGATCAAGTATGATACCCTTCAGGAAATAAACCTGGCCGTTGTTGGGATCCTTGGCGATGTATGGCTCAAGGAGTTCGGAAGCCTTGTCATATTCCTTCTTGTCGAGGTAGTTGTTGATCATGGTGCCGAGGTAGCTGTTCTCGGGATATACCTCATAAGCAGCCTGCGCGATTTCAGCCGCCTTGGCGAGGTCCTTCATCTGGGTCGCGGAAGTGATGGCGTAGTCATAGGCTTCTTTCTTGTTATAACCCAGCTTGATAGCCTCCAGGAAGCTGTCAAGGGCAGGCGCGGGATTGTTGGCCAGAGAGTAGGCGCAACCGGTGTAGAACTCATACATGCCGACGATGGTATCAGGCTGAGCCTTGAGGCCGGCTTTCGCGAAACGCTCATCCTTGGGGAGATTGATGAACAAAGTCCATGCCTCGGCAGCCTTGGCGTAATCGTGGGCATCATTGTAGAACCACTGGCCGGCATCTGCTGTCAGGGTATAGTTGTTGACAATCTGCTTGAGAATATCTTTGGAGTATTTGGTCTTGACCTTACCTTTGGCATCGGCCACAGAATCGAGAGGGAGAGCCTTCTGGAGGTACTCGAAACCGTCAAGCACGAACTGGGCAGCCTGGGGGGCATTGAGCTCGCCGGTAACGCGCTGCATCGCGGCTGCGTTGTTGACAAAATCCAGGGCGCCCTTTCCGGCCACATACCAGGTCTGGGCCTGATTGGCGGATTCCGGATTGGTGAATGCCGGTGTCAGGGTCTCGATAGCCTTCGGATACGAGGCCACATCTCCTTTGAGCTGATGCTCCACATCCTTGACGACCTGCATCTGGGCTGACATGGAACCCACTGCAAGACAGGCAAGACCTAAGATGCTTATTTTCTTCATGACGAAAAAGTTTTATGATATGTATAAGGTAATTTATTCTTCGTTGTCCTCGTCGTTAACAACATCGTCGGTGTCGTCAATGTTCTCATCCACCTCATCTTCATCGATATCGTCGATAGAATTGTCTACCGGCTCATCAAGAATCTCCGGATTCTCGATGGCTTCCAGAGCCTCCTCCTCGGGATCTGTATCGACGCAGCAAACTGAGGCAATCTCGTCGCCACGTTTGTCGAGGTTGATGATGCGGACACCCTGTGTGGCGCGACCCATCACACGGATATCGGCAACACGGATACGGAGAGTGATGCCCGAACGGTTGATAATCATCAGGTCGTTCTCGTCGGTCACGCTCTTGATGGCCACCAGTTTGCCGGTCTTTTCGGTGACATTCATCGTCTTGACACCCTTTCCGCCACGGTTTGTTATACGGTAGCCTTCGATGTCAGAACGTTTGCCATATCCGTTTTCTGAAACGACCATCACTGTATGGTTGTCATCGGGAGCCATGCAGACCATTCCGATCACTTCATCATCGCCGCCATCGAGACGCATGCCACGGACACCGCCGGTGACACGTCCCATCTGACGGACGGTAGACTCGTTGAAGCGGATGGCACGTCCGTTGCGGTTGGCCATCAGTATCTCGCAGTTGCCGTCGGTCAGCTCCACTCCGATAAGCTTGTCCTCTTCGCGGAGGATAATGGCTTTCTTACCCTTGATGTTGATGCGGGCATACTCGGTAAGCGAAGTCTTTTTGATTTGTCCGAGACGGGTGGCGAACACAAGGTTGTGGGACGCGGTGAACTCGGTATCGTCGAGATTCTTGATTTTGATGAATGCGTTGACCGAATCTCCCGGCTCGATATTGAGCAGATTCTGAATGGCACGTCCCTTGGTATTCTTGGCTCCTTCGGGAAGCTCGTAGACCTTCATCTTGTAGACCATACCCTTCTGGGTGAAGAAGAGCAGATTGTTGTGCATCGACGCAGGGTAGATGTACTCGATGAAATCCTCTTCTCGGGTGTTTGAGCCGCGTGAACCCACGCCGCCTCTGTTCTGGGCGCGGAATTCCGAGAGGGGAGTACGCTTGATATAGCCGAGGTGGGAGATGGTGATAATCATCTCGTCATCGGCATAGAAATCTTCCGCGTTGAAATCGCCGGCGGCATATTCGATTTTAGTGCGGCGTTCGTTGCCGAAGCGGTCACGGATTTCAAGCAGCTCATCCTTGATGACATTGCGGCATACGGAGTCGTCGCTGAGGATAAGCTCAAGGCGAGCGATGAGCTGCTTCAATTCTTCGTACTGGGCGTGGAGCTTGTCCTGCTCCAGGCCGGTAAGCTGACGAAGACGCATGTCGACGATTGCCTGGGTCTGGGGGTCGGTCAGTCCGAACCGTTCGGTAAGGGTCTGACGGGCCGCATCGGGGGATTCGGCATGACGGATTATACGGATAACCTCGTCTATGTTGTCACACGCGATGATGAGTCCTTCGAGGATATGAGCACGTTCCTGCGCCTTCCGAAGCTCGAACTGAGTGCGGCGAATCACCACATCGTGACGATGGTCGACAAACGCGCCGACAATCTCTTTGAGGTTGAGCAGACGGGGACGACCGTTAACCAAAGCCACATTGTTGACCGAGAAGGTGGACTGCATCGGTGTCATCTTGTAGAGCTTGTTCAGGACAACATTTGCGTTGGCGTCCTGACGGAGCTTGATGACGATACGCATCCCCTTGTAATCGCTCTCGTCATTGAGGTCGGCGATTCCTTCGAGTTTCTTCTCAGTTACAAGTTCGGCTATATATTTAATGAGTTCGGCCTTGTTGACACCATAGGGAATTTCGTGGACGACAATCACCTCGTGATCCTTCTCCTGCTCGATGTCAGCGTTGGCACGGATGACGATACGACCGCGACCGGTCTCATAAGCCTCTTTCACGCCATTCGTTCCGAAAATCGTTCCACCGGTAGGGAAATCCGGAGCCGGAATCACCTTCATGAGGTCGGCAATCGAGATTTCTGGATTATCGATGTAGGCGACGCAGGCGTTGATTGACTCGGAGAGATTGTGGGTCGGCATATTGGTGGCCATACCTACGGCGATACCCGACGCTCCGTTGACCAGGAGGTTGGGGATACGGGTGGGGAGCACCACCGGTTCCTTTCGGGCATTGTCATATGTCGGCTGGAAATCGACGGTCTCGCTGTCAATGTCGCGGAGCATCTCCTCTCCGATTTTCTGGAGACGTACCTCGGTATAACGCATGGCCGCAGGGCCGTCGCCGTCAATCGAGCCAAAGTTGCCATGGCCGTCAACGAGGCATTCGCGCATCGCCCACCACTGGGCCATACGGACGATTGTGCCATAAATTGAGGAGTCGCCGTGGGGATGATATTTACCCATTACCTCTCCGACAGCGTTGGCGGCCTTCTTGTGGGCCTTATCTGAAGTGTTGCCCATAACGTTCATACCGTAAAGCACACGGCGGTGTACAGGCTTGAGTCCGTCACGGACGTCGGGAAGGGCACGCGAAACGATGACCGACATCGAATAATCGATGTAGGCCGACTTCATTTCGTTTTCGATGTTAATCTTGATAATGCGGTCTTCGTCGAGCATAATAATGTTAAAGCTGTATGAATTAGCGCTTTGTCCCGTCACGCGGGAGAAGGGAGAGATTCCGGGGGATGCGCCGCTCCGCCGAAATAACTTACAAAGATAGTCATTTTTCGCGAAAGAATTGTTATATTTGCATCAGAAATCATTTCCGATAAGTACGACACGTTTCATTTAAGGATTTTTAAGCCCGCGGGCGACCAAGTGGAATACAATTTGGCACACTCTTTGCCGTTAAGAAGTAACATATCCACGAAACAAAGAATCCATTTTCAATTAAGAAAGGAGATAAATGGACATCAACTTCACCGAACAACTGAAAAACATCCTGGAACTCAGCCGTCAGGAGGCTGTGCGCCACAATAACGACATAATCAACCCGGAACATATGTTTCTGGCGATACTCGGCGACACCGGCTCCAAGGTGTTTTCCCTTCTGGAGAAAATATCCCGGAATGTCTCCGTCTACCAGCTACGCCAACAGCTCGACGACTCACTCTTCGACACCTCGTCAGGCCGTATCGGTGGGGATGTGACCGCCAGCGACCTCTGCAACAGGCTCATAAAGCTGTCTGTGCTTGAGGCCCGTATGCTCAAAAGCGAATCTGTCGATTCCATCCATCTGCTGCTTGCCATATTGCATAATCCCGAAGTACAGAGGATGAACTTCATCGTCCCCTTCCGTCAGGCCGGGATTGACTATCCTTCACTGCTCGCATTGCTCCAGAACAAGGCTGACGCACCGCGTGGGGGAGCAGCATTCCCCGACGACGATGATGACGAGGAGGAGGAACACAACTCGGAGCCGACACCCAGGCAGCGTCCGGCTGAAGACCGAAGCGCACGTCAGGCCGCCAAAGCACGCGGGAACAATGACACTCCCACACTTGACAAATTCGGCAACGACATGACCCGTGCCGCCGAGGATGGGAGACTTGACCCCGTGGTAGGCCGCGAGGTTGAAATCGAGCGTCTCGCCCAGATTCTCAGCCGCCGAAAGAAGAACAATCCGGTTCTTATCGGAGAGCCTGGAGTCGGCAAGTCGGCCATTGTGGAGGGTCTGGCGCTCCGTATCGTGCAGCGCAAGGTTTCACGCATCCTCTTCGACAAGAGGGTAGTGTCGCTTGATATGGCCTCGCTTGTGGCCGGCACAAAATACCGTGGCCAGTTTGAGGAACGCGTCAAGGCGATTCTCAACGAGCTTTCGAAGAATCCCAATGTGATACTCTTCATCGACGAGCTCCACACAATCGTCGGAGCGGGTAACTCAGCCGGACAGATGGATGCGGCCAACCTGCTCAAACCGGCTCTCGCACGCGGTGAAATCCAATGCATCGGAGCCACGACCCTTGACGAGTACCGCAAGAACATCGAGAAGGATGGCGCACTGGAGCGTCGTTTCCAGAAAGTGATGGTCGAGCCAACCACTCCCGAAGAGACCCTCCAGATTCTCAACAATATCAAGGACAAATATGAGGCTCACCATAATGTGAACTTCACCGATGACGCGCTAAAGGCTTGTGTAAGCCTGACGGAGCGTTATATTTCCGACCGCAATTTCCCCGACAAGGCCATTGACGCGCTTGACGAGGCCGGTTCACGCGCCCACATAACCAATATCGTGGTTCCGCAGGAAATCGAGCAGCTCGAAAAGGAAATCGTCGAAGCCGGGGCATCGAAACTCGCTGCCGCGCAGTCACAGAATTTCGAGAAAGCAGCATCTTTCCGTGACAAGGAACAGACCCTCAAACAGCAACTCGCAGAAGCCAACGAGCGTTGGGAGAAACAGCTTGAGGCGGACAAGGTGACAGTCGACGAGGAGAAAGTGGCAGAGGTGGTAGCCATGATGACCGGCGTGCCGGTTCAGCGCATAGCCCAGGCCGAAGGTTCGCGCCTGCGGGAGATGGCCCCCAAACTCAAAGGGGACATCATCGGCCAGGATGGCGCGATTGACAAGATTGTGAAAGCCATCCAGCGTAACAGGGTAGGGCTCAAAGACCCCAACAAGCCGATAGGAACCTTTATGTTCCTCGGGCCGACCGGTGTCGGCAAGACCCACCTCGCTAAAAAACTGGCTGAATACCTGTTTGACAGCGCAGACACCCTTATCCGTGTCGACATGAGCGAATATATGGAGAAATTCACGGTCAGCCGCCTTGTCGGCGAGCCTCCGGGATATGTCGGCTACGAGGAGGGAGGCCAGCTGACCGAGAAGGTGAGACGCAAGCCTTACTCTGTGGTGCTTCTGGATGAAATCGAGAAGGCTCACCCCGATGTGTTCAACCTCCTCCTGCAGGTATTGGATGAAGGCCGTCTGACCGACAGCCTCGGTCGTCATATCGACTTCAAGAACACCTTGATAATAATGACCTCCAATATCGGCACCCGCCAGCTCAAGGATTTCGGAGCGGGGGTAGGTTTCGCCACCCGCGACGCGGTCAAGGAGAAGGAGCACAACGAATCCGTGATACAGAAAGCCCTCAACAAGGCGTTCGCGCCCGAGTTCCTCAACCGTATCGATGACATCGTAATGTTTGACTCCCTTGACAAAGAAGCCATCTTCAAGATCATCGACATAGAGCTTCGTGGATTCCGCAACCGCCTTGAGATAATGGGCTACACCCTCGACATCTCCCCCGAAGCCAAGGAATTCATCGCCACCAAGGGCTATGACCAGCAATATGGCGCGCGTCCGCTGAAACGCTCTATCCAGAAATACCTTGAAGACCCGTTGGCCGAACTTATAATCAACTCCGAGCTTAAGCCCGGCGACACCATCAAAGTCGATTATGACAAGGAGACTGACAAAGTGCTGACCACAGTGGCAAAAGCGTTGCCCGCAGAAACCACTGCCACAGAGGCCTCCACGACGGCTCCGGCTGAAGAGGAGACTCCCCGCGACTGACAGATCCACTGACACCGATTAACAATTATTATAGAAAAATGCCAATCTTCGCGATTGGCATTTTTTTTGCAGTTTGTTATTATGGAGGGGAGAAACCACTCCGCCCTTAATGACAAAACTAAAAACTCGACATACAAAATGGCAACAACAAAAGGCACTATCGGCGTAACAACCGAGAATATCTTTCCCGTCATCAAGAAATTCCTTTACAGCGACCACGAAATATTCCTGAGAGAATTGGTCTCAAACGCAGTGGACGCCACCCAGAAAATCCGCACACTTTCTTCGTTCGGAGAATTCAAGGGTGAACTTGGCGAACTGAAAGTCAAAGTGACAGTTGACAAAGAGGCTGGAACACTTACAGTATCAGACCACGGTATCGGAATGACCGCCGAAGATATCGACAAATACATCAACCAGATTGCCTTCTCAGGCGCAGAAGACTTCCTGGCGAAATACAAGGACAACACCAACGCCATCATCGGACATTTCGGACTCGGATTTTATTCGGCATTCATGGTGGCCAACAAGGTTGAGATTGTCTCCCTCTCATACAAGGATGGAGCTGAGGCTGTCCGCTGGGAATGCGACGGCTCTCCTGAGTTCACGATGGAAGCCGCCGACAAAAAGGAACGCGGCACAGACATCATCCTCCATATCGACCCTGAAAACGCCGAATTCCTTGAGCAGGCCCGCATCGATACCCTCCTGAAAAAGTATTGCCGTTTCCTTCCCGTCCCCGTCATCTCCGGCAAGGAGCAGGAATGGAAGGATGGCAAGATGGTTGATACCGACCGTGACAAAGTGGTCAACTCCACCGAGCCTCTGTGGATGAAGAAACCGGTGGATCTCACCGACAAGGATTACATCGACTTCTACCACGACCTGTATCCCGGCCAGGATGACCCGTTGTTCTGGATTCACCTCAATGTGGATTACCCCTTCAACCTGACCGGTGTACTCTTCTTCCCCAAAATCCACAATAATTTCGAGGTCACAAAGAACCGTATCCAGCTCTACTGCAACCAGGTATTTGTCACCGATTCCGTGGAGGGAGTGGTGCCTGAGTTCATGATGCTTCTCCAGGGAGTGATAGATTCCCCCGACATCCCCCTGAATGTCTCCCGCAGCTACCTCCAGAGCGATTCAGCCGTCAAGAAAATCTCCGGCTACATCACCAAGAAGGTGGCATCACGCCTTGAAGACCTCTTCAAGACAGACCGTAAGGACTTCGAGGGAAAATGGGATGACATCCGCCTCTTCATCGAGTACGGTATGCTTACCGACGACAAGTTCCGCGACGCGGCAATGAAATTCTGCCTGCTCAAGGACACCGACGGCAAGTACTACACCATCGATGAATACAAGACCCTCATCGAGGCATCGCAGACTGACAAGGATGGCACACTGGTATTCCTCTACGCCACAAATCCCACCGAACAATACACTTACATCCAGGCTGCCAATGAAAAGGGCTATTCGGTTCTGCTGATGGACGGCCAGCTTGACAGTCACTTTGTAGGGCTGCTTGAACAGAAAATCGAGAAGAGCCGTTTCGTCAGGGTTGACTCCGACGTGGTTGAAAACCTTATCCCCAAGGCTGACAAGAAGAGCGCCGACCTCTCGGCAGAACAGCGCGATATGCTGACCACCCTGTTCAACTCCCAGTTGCCGAAGGTAGAGAAGGCCCAGTTCTTCGTGACGTTCGAGGCATTGGGAGAAAACGGTGCGCCCATCGTCATCACCCAGAACGAATATATGCGTCGAATGAAGGAGATGGCCGCCATGCAGCCCGGTATGAACTTCTACGGAGAGATGCCCGACAGCTACAACCTGACCGTCAATGTGGACCAGCCTGTGGTAACCAAAATCACTGCTGCCGCAAAAGATGCACTGGAAAGCAAGCTGACTCCCCTCGCTACCGCTATCAACGAGTCAAATTCGAAGATAGAGGCGGTGAACAAGGAGGTCAAGGACAACAAACCCACCGCTGAACAGGAGAAGCAGATTCAGGAACTGATGAGCGTAGTGGAGAAAGACCGCAAGGAACAATCAGAACTGATTTCTGGCTATGCGGCTACCCAACCTGTTATCCGTCAGCTTGTAGACCTCGCGCTGCTTGGCAACGGTCTGTTGAAAGGTGCTGACCTGTCGGCATTCATCAGCCGTTCGGTCAAACTCCTATAATAATTTGTTTTATAGACCTTTCTGCTACAAATACCTCCCTTTCCGCGACACACGCCGGAAGGGAGGTGTTTGTATATTTTTCGCGAAATTAGTAACTTTGCCGCGAATTTGTCAACTTATCCATCGCATGATCTCAACGAAATCATTGAGGAAATTCGTCACAAGCGTCTCATTGTGTGTGTCTGCCTGCGCGGCTTTCGCAGACAATGATGTCATGGAGCTTGCCGACACATGCACGACAGCACCCGGCGATACCATACTGATGGATAACAAGACTCATAAAAGGAACATTGTCCAGAAAATAATCGATTACTTCGGTCAGACCAACGCCGAAAAACCTGAGAAGAAATTTGATGTTTCTGTAATCGGAGGTCCGAGCTATTCCGCCGCCACATCTTTTGAAATCGCCGGACTTGTCTCAGGGCTGTACAAATCGCGACGCGACTCCCTTACCCCCCGAAGCGATATCTCTATCTACGCCGAAGGCTCCGTAACCGGATTCTACAATTTCGGCATCAAGGGTAACCACATTTTTCCCGCCGACAAGATGAGAATCGTATATGATGCGAACTTTTGTCATTTCCCGTTGAAATTCTGGGGGATAGGATACGA
This sequence comes from uncultured Porphyromonadaceae bacterium, assembly GCA_900548705.1. Taxonomy (GTDB): domain Bacteria; phylum Bacteroidota; class Bacteroidia; order Bacteroidales; family Muribaculaceae; genus UBA7173. The sequence continues at coordinate 27,470 of URLF01000001.1, forward strand.
GAACGGCATCAATGAAGAAAACGAGAGCAAATACACCCTTCTGGAGTCGGCTGTGACCATGCAGTTCCTCTGGAAAGCTCCACACAGCATTTTCTTGGGACCATCAGTCAACTTCAATTACCAGAAAGCCACAAAAATAGAGCGTCCCGAATTATGGGAAGGGCAGGAGCAGAGGGTTTTCTGCTACGGACTTGGTATTGTGTTCTCAATCGATACCCGTGATTTGCCGACAAACGCCTCCAAGGGGTTTTATGTCGGAGTGCATCAACAATTCTTCCCCAAATTCATGGGCAACAAATATCCGTTTTCGATGACCGAAGTGTCAGCGATGTATTACCGGAAAGTGTGGCAGTCAGGGATTCTGGCATTCAGACTCCATGGAGCTGCCGCCTATGGTAATCCGCCATGGGGCATGTTGCCTACGCTTGACAACGGCAATGCCGTAAGAGGTTATTACGAGGGACGATACCGCGACAAGAATGAAGCCGACATTCTCGTGGAACTGCGTCAGCATGTGTGGAGACGAAACGGCATCGTCGTGTGGGGTGGAGCAGGAACTGTGTTCCGGAAATTCAACCAAATCGGTTGGCACACTCTTCTGCCGTCATATGGAGTAGGCTATCGCTGGGAATTCAAAAACAAAGTCAACGTCAGGGTAGATGTGGGTCTCGGTAAACATTCCAAATCCATAAGTTTTGGCATCAACGAGGCGTTCTGACCCCTGTATTACTATCACACATACCGAGTAAAGTAAAATCCAGTCCCGTGTCTTTAAAAAACAACATAATCTACCCGCTGAGAAAATTCTTCGGGGACGCAAGATGGCTTGCGATATGGATTCCGCTTGTCCTGATTGTTCCCAATATCGCCTTGAGCATAACCGAACCGGTTTCATGGCTCAGCGCGGTTGTCAACATATTGCTCCCATACGGAGTGTATATGTTAATCATGACCTTGTGGAAACGGACTGGAATTTCCGCTTTGATGACAATCCCCTTTATGTTTTTCGCGGGATTCCAGATTGTATTGCTATATCTCTACGGAGGGTCGGTCATCGCCGTCGATATGTTCCTCAATGTGGTGACAACAAATGTTTCGGAAGCGACCGAACTGCTTGGGAATCTGATGCTGGCTATGGGGGTGGTGATTATTCTGTATGTCCCGGCCATAATCTGGGGAGTATATGCCACTGTCAGGAAGTCGAAACTTCAGAAGTCATTTAGAAAGACACTCGCACAGACCGGCGGCATAATAACTGTGGTTGGCGGGTTACTGGCGACTATCGCTGCGATGACAACAAGCGGATACAGCTTCATTCACGAGACATTTCCCTTGAATGCAATATCCAATATGATTGAAGCTTGCCACCGTTATGACGAGACTGAACGGCACGAAGAGTTGTCTTCCGGGTTCACCTATGACGCACGTTTCACCGGGAATCCCGACGAAAGGGAGGTCTATGTGTTTGTCGTAGGCGAGACTGCGCGAGGAGACAACTGGCAACTCGGGGGATATGAGCGCGAGACCAATCCGCTTCTCTCTAATGAGGAAGGGCTGGTATTCTTCAAAAAATCCATTTCGGAGTCAAACACGACGCATAAAAGCGTACCTATGCTGATAAGCTTCGCTAACGCGGAGAATTTTGATTCCATCGCCCATTACAAAAGTATCATCACAGCTTTCAAGGAGGCCGGCTTCTCGACAGCGTTCATCTCAAACCAGCTGCGCAATCGCTCATTCACAGAGTATTTCGGCAATGAAGCCGACACCACAATATATGTGACAGACACGAAGGCCAAAAACCATCCCTATGATGAAGCGGTCCTCCAGCCATTAAGCCGTCTGCTGTCTGATTCATCTGCCCGCAAGCAGCTGATTGTCATCCATACATACGGGTCGCATTTCAAGTATCTCGACAGATACACCGAATCATTCTCTTTCTTCACTCGGACCAGGCGATAGACGCGAGCCTATCAAATCGGGATCAGTTGATAAACGCGTATGACAACACCATACGTTACACCGACTTCATCCTCCATTCAATCATATCGACTCTGCGGGAGCAAGATTGCCGCGCCGCGCTGATTTATGCGTCTGACCATGGGGAAGACATCTTTGACGACGAGCGGCATCGTTTCCTCCACGCGTCGCCGGCCCCGACCTATTGGCAAATCCATCAGGCAAGTCTTGTATGGCTTTCACCCAAACTGACCCAGGATAATCCGGAGATGGCCATAGCGTTGAAGGATAATTCCCGCAAACGCATATCTCCCCAGAAATCGCTTTTCCCGACCGCAATGCAGCTGGCATCGATTTCCTCCCCGTTGGTAGTGGATTCCCTGTCTCTGGTGTCGTCTCATTACCATCCGGCCCCTCCGGTCTACCTCAACGACCTGAATCAGCCGTTGCCCATCAACTCCTGCGGTCTCAAAGAAACCGACCTGAAAAAATTAACCCCGCTATTAAATTGAGAAAATAACAACCGCGTCGCTGCAATCACTGCTGCGACGCGGTTAAGGTATTAGTGTATGATGTTATTTCTTTTTTAGTTCGATGCGGATGACGGTTTCGGCCTTGTTGGACTTGTCTATCGACATTGATTCGATGTCGGTGGCCGGGATGGACTTGAGGTCACCTTCATATCGTTCGCCGTTGACATAATAGACCACATTGTCGGGCATGCCGTCCGGACTTAACAGGAAATGGATTGTCTCACCATTCTGTTTCACCGAAACCCCAGACCAAGTGCTGGACTTCCCGGACTCATCTGTGCTTACAGAGGTTGAAACAGAGGTCGAGGTGGAGCCATCAGCGATTGCCTTGGTGTCATCCCCCACTGTACGGAAGTTGACCGGAAGCGCATACCAGACTGCGACAGGTTTCCCATTGGACATGCCGGGAGTCCATTTCGGGAAGGATTTCACCACTCTGATTGCTTCGGCGTCAAGACGGGAGTCAAGAGACCTGATAACCTGCACATCGCCGATTGATCCGTCTTTCTCGACCACGAATTTCAGCACCACGCATCCATTGATGTCATCGGTGCCTTCGGGACGCTCGATGTTTGCGATGATATAATCCATCATCGCCCGCATCCCTCCGGGATATTCAGGCATCTGCTGGACAGCACTGGCAGTCTCGTCTGCTTTGTCTTCCTTGTCTGAATCAGAAGAGGAGGATGCCATCTCAACCGTTGTCCCGGCTGCAGAGGAGCTTACAGTGGAGACAGTGACGGTATTCACTCGTCCCTTGACTGCCGGCAGAGGAATGACTGAGATTTGTCCGTCCGCAGGATTTTCATTAACTTTGTCAATGGATTCCAAGGAACCCAACTGCGTGGAGGATACGGCTGACAAAGCGGAGGCAACCGCCGGAAGCTGTGAAATCCAGAAAGCAGCCCCGAGAGCGGGGAGCAGAAGCAGGGGACGCAATGCCCTGCGACGCGATGTCTTTTGATTGTACATCATAGTGATACGTTTTTTAAGTTTACTGTGATTGAGGCTGTTGGCAAGTGACGGGAATCTCGCGCCGACAGCCTTTTTTATTAATAGCATCTGATATTCCTTAACATTCACGCCTGAAGAGATGACCCGGTCATCTGCCTGATACTCGTGGATGGTCTTGAGCTCCTCCCTCATCAGCCATGCGGCAGGATTGAACCACTGGAGCACGCATACGGCCTGGGCGAACAGCAAATCGAGCCAATGGCAGAATTCAACGTGACTCTTTTCGTGGAGCATTATCATCGGGCCATACTGCTCGAAATCCTTGCGGGGAATCACTATCGTGCGGCAAAAGCTGAACGGAGCAATCGATTCATCTTCCGTCAGTATCACATCCCTGCCATCTATACTTATCTTCTCTCCGTTATGGATGACCTTATGAAGCCGTATGAAATTAAATACTGTCATTATTGTGACAACCGCCATACCGGCCATATAAACCCATACCAGAATGGAGAGACACACATCCCAGGGGGAAGATTGTTCCTCGACAAATTCCAGGGGAAATGCTTCAAGATTTATGTCTATCGCCATTGCGGAATCAACGGATTTGACGGAAAGAATTCCCGAAAGCCATCTCCATAGAGAAGGAAAACCCATCGCGGCAATGTAAATCAACCACAACACAAGACGGTTGACCTTATGGTAATTTTCCGAAGACAAAACCCATTTGTAGGCGAGATACATACAAGCCAGCAATATGGATGATGTCAATGAATATGCGAGCAGCTGTCCCATTGAAGTGATTATTACAGATTGGAATCTTTGATATTGTCTGCGACTGAACGGCGTTCGACAATATCTATTATCTGACGCAACTCCTCGACTGAGATTTTCTCCTCCTCGACCAGTGCCGATACCGCCGACTTATATGAGTTATTGAAGAAATTGGCAACGAGGTCACGGAACGAGCGTTCACGGAATTGCTCCTGACGGGATATGGCGTAGTAACGATGTGACGCACCGATTACCTCGTGGCCGATATGTCCTTTCTCTTCAAGAATCCTGACGGTTGTGGATACGGTGTTGAAATGAGGTTTCGGTTCGGGATAAAATTCCAGCATCTCACGCACAAACAGAGAGCCATGAGTCCAGAGGATTTTCATGACGGCCATCTCCTTCTCAGTCAGAAGGGCCGGCTTGCGTCCGGGTTTATTTCCAGAATTAGACATAATCGTTGATTGACATTGATATTGATATGGCAAAGGTAAAACTAATTTTTTAGTTACGCAACTAAAAAATTAGTTTTGTTGTGATTTTTTTGAAGTGCGGGGTAAGACAGAGGGATGGAGCATTAACTACCCACCCTGAACTTTTACCCTATATAATATGTTTAATGGGTGAAACAAAATTTCATAACACACAACAACATGGAATCGATTATCAATACTCACATTCCCGAATTCAAGGTACAGGCCTTTCATAACGGGGAATTCAAGACTGTGACCGACAAGGATGTCCTCGGCAAATGGGCAATCTTCTTTTTCTATCCCGCAGACTTCACTTTCGTGTGTCCGACCGAACTTGAAGATATGGCCGAAAAATACGAAGACTTCAAGAAACTCGGCGTGGAAGTCTACTCTGTCAGCACTGACTCCCATTTCGTACACAAAGCTTGGCACGATACGTCAGAAAGCATCAAGAAAATCCAATATCCCATGCTGGCCGACCCGACAGGTCTTCTCAGCCGCGCATTCGGCGTGATGATTGAAGAGGACGGCATGGCATACCGAGGCACTTTCGTCAGCAATCCTGAAGGAATTATCAAACTCGTCGAGATTCAGGACAACAGCATCGGGCGTAATGCCGAGGAGCTGCTCAGAAGGGTAGAGGCCGCGCAGTTCGTGGCAAGCCACGATGGCGAGGTTTGCCCCGCAAAATGGAAACAGGGTCAGGCCACACTGAAACCCAACATCGACCTTGTGGGTAAGATTTAATTCTTCCGATGCGACCGGGTGTCGATAAACGCCCCCCGAGCATAAATGAATTAACCCGGATAATCAATCGTTTACGCGCACTGGATTATCCGGGTTATTTTCCATAATAAGCAAACCACACAACTATGTTAGACAAAGAGATACTTAACCAATTAAAGGGGATATTCGCCAATCTGGAATCTGACATCTCATTCCGTCTGGCGGTGAATGATTATTCATCTTTGGCAGAAGAGATGAAATCCTTTCTGGAAGATGTAGCCTCAACATCCTCAAAGCTTTCAGTGGAGACAGTCGTCGCAGATGTCAATGCTCCAATGTTCGAGATATTCAAAAATGGGGTTCCAACAGGTGTCAGCTTCTGCGGCATTCCAAACGGCCATGAATTCTCAACCCTTTTGCTGGCCATATTGAATGCCGACGGTCAAGGGAAAAATCTTCCAGACGACACCCTTCGCCGCAGGATAGAGGCGTTGAACGGTCCCATAAAGCTCCGGACATTCGTCTCGCTTACGTGCACCAATTGTCCGGATGTTGCTCAGGCATTGAATGTGATTGCCCTGTTGAATTCCGGAGTTGAAAATGAGGTAATCGACGGGGCTGTAGTTCCGGAACTCGTCGAGTCGCTCAATATACAATCCGTACCGACTGTCTATGCCGGTGACAATATTCTCAGTGTCGGCCGTTCGACATTGGGAGATCTGCTTGACAAGCTTGAATCCGCATATGGCTCCTCAAAGTCGGCCGGCGAGACTCCTGTGATGAGGGAATATGATGTGATTGTAGTCGGCGGTGGTCCTGCAGGCGCGACCGCCGCCATTTATTCCACAAGAAAGGGCTTCAATACGGCGGTTGTCGCGAAAGCCATCGGCGGTCAAGTCAGGGAAACCACGGGCATACAGAATATCACCTCCGTGCCTGAGACAACCGGTACAAAACTTGCCTCGGACATCAGGCAGCATATATCGTCTTACCCCATCGACATTTTCGAAAACCGTTCTGTGGATTCTGTGAAAATCGAGGATGGGAAGAAGACTATTTCCTGTGGAAACGAAATCTTCTCGGCCCGCGCCTTGATCATTGCCACAGGAGCCGGTTGGCGCAAGCTGAATATACCCGGCGAAGAGGAACACATCGGAAAGGGTGTGGCATTTTGCACCCACTGCGACGGGCCATTTTACGCAGGGAAGAGGGTGGCAGTGGTCGGTGGAGGAAATTCAGGCATCGAAGCCGCCATAGACCTTGCGGGAATCTGTCCGTCTGTCGATGTTTTCGAATTTATGGATACCCTCAAAGCAGACGACGTATTGCGAGAAAAAGCAAAATCGCTGACCAATGTCACAATCCACACCTCCACACAAGTTCTGGAGGTATTGGGGGATGCCACTTCCATCTCGGGTGTAAAGGTCAAGAATCGTCTGACGGATGAAGAGATAATTTATCCCGTCGAAGGGGTCTTCGTTCAGATTGGACTCAAGCCAAACAGTGTTCCCTTCAATGAGCTGTTACCGACGACCCCGGCAGGTGAAATCATTGTGGATGAACGATGCCGCACCTCAGTCAAGGGGGTCTATGCGGCCGGTGATGTCACCACTGTCCCATACAAGCAAATTGTGATTGCGATGGGAGAAGGCGGGAAAGCAGCATTATCGGCATTTGAGGATGCCATGCGTGGCGAAATTTAGCAGCCCAAGTTATTCCTTTATCATTCCATATGATCAAGACGCGGCGTTGCACTTAAATTTGCAAGCCGCGTCTTTCTATTTTATTTCAAGTAGATTTTATGAGGAAAGCCATCAAGCATCAAGACATAGACGCCGGAATCCAGATGTCTCAGTGATATGTTTTCTGTATGTTCCGGAAGAAGCTTTCCGGCATAAACAGTCACTCCGCTCATTGTTAATATTTTGATTTCTATTGAATTTTTGACATATGAGACAGTCAACACTTTGTCTTGGACTATGAAATCAAATCGGGATGCGTTATCCATTCCCGGGACTATCCCTGACGCGATTGGTTCATCAGCAAGAGATATGCGGTAGACTCCAAGTATCGATCCAGGCATATAAGCATACACTGTGGTTGCTTGGGATTGAGCGGGTGTTTTGCTACCACCGGATGTCGCAGCTGTAGCCGGAACAGATATGATTTTCGGACGCAAGTTCTGGTATATTGCCGGAGGATAGGGAAATTTATGCTCAGGAAACTGCCATAATGGCTTGAGTGAGGAGAAATCTGAAATGTCATTCCAATGGGCCACTTTAAAGATTGTGCCGTCATAGGAATTATATTTGTAAGGCAGAACAAGGAATGTTTCATCCGCGACCTTTACAGGGAATGCCCCGAAACAGTGGGTGTCGGCATATGACAGGTCAGGATTGGACAACATGCTTGTCTGATTGAGCATTGGATATTCCCCTTGGGCTGATACTGTATGCAGTTCACCATTGTCTTTATATAATAGGAGAGGGGAGTGTTGCATCGGATGGTCAGTGGTGCCGAATCCTTGTACGATATGATGGGTTTCATCAATCTCTGCCACATAGAACATCCCTTTCCAAGGAGAACCAGAGGAAGCATACGTGCGGGTGTCAAACGTATAGTCTACCGAATCATAACGGGTTATTTCAATTTCCGGCAGGGTTGCCCCTTTCGAGAAAATCAATTTACAACGTGAGGGGAAATAGGTATGCCCGGCGGTGTTTCCCCAGAAATGCCAGCAACCTATCGAAAACTGGAAGTCGCCCGACAGCAAATCTCCGGTCATTCCCAACCATTCGTAATCGGTCTGGAAGTGGTGACCAATCTCAGTGTCCTCAAATTCAGGGGCGATGGTAGTGATGTATTCAAGATTCCGGTCATATACTTGTATAAACAACGACATCTTTTTACCAGATGTTGTCGCCTTCAACCCGACCACCGCGATATGCCCTGCATCATCCGACATCACATAGCGTTGGAGCGACGAATCGACAAGATCACCGGAGAAATCAGATTGCAAATCGGGAAGTGCCTCACCAGTGGAGGCGTTGAATCTTCTAAGGGTTATTGTTTCGCCGGGAGATTGATATTTCTCCACATACACATATACGATGTCATCTATGACAAAGATGTTGTGATTGTTTTGATTTGGGTCATTGATGCCATCGCCGCCTCCGGCTTTTGACATATCCATCTCCCATAAAGCCGTCATAGAGGCATATTTTTCCGTGGCACCTGAATTGCCGGACAATTGCATTTCGTTGAATGTCGAAAGCTCGTCCGGAGCGGCAAGCCCTTCAGCCGACTGGGAATATGTAGCCAATGAGATGCTAAGCATAAATCCTATAAGGGTTACCCTTATGGCGCCAAAGGCGCCATAAGTTTTGCGGAAACCCTGCGATTGGAAAATTTTATTCATTGTGTGTAATTAAAATCTTAACTTGCCACGCGTAATTAATGTGAGGAAATGCCGCGTAGAAAATTCAGAATTGATTATTTCTGTAAATTTTCGATAAAATTAGGACAAATAATTGGTTCCACGAAATATTACACATTTTTTAACATTAAAAACAGGATGAAATGGGCGTTACCGTCTGTATGTGGCGAAATATTTGATTATTTAGAATTTTGTTTGTAATTTTGCAGTCGCCTTAACTCTCTCAAATAAGAGATTGATATTATCTCTCTGATTTATTGACAATTAAGGCTAAGGTTGCCGACTGAGCCCATGTATTTGGAGATGACGGAGACCGGAATGAGACCAACTTTGTCTTAGAACCGGTATCAATCAATATTATCCCTTCCCGGAGACAAAAACGTCGCAGGGAGGAGCTTGAGTATATTCCGTCGGCAACCGCAAAAAATGATTCCCTTAAATGGATACCGCAGCTAATTGGTATGCTATAAAGACCCGAAGCGAGGCCAACACTCAGGCTTTCCTCGAAAGTATCGGGGTGAAAGTATATGCTCCTCGCACGAATATGAGGAAAGCAGACCATAGTTCACAGATATCCAGACATTACATTATTCCACGGGTTTTGCTGATCGAAGCTTCTGAAGAGGAAGCCTTGCGCCTGGAGAAGGAAAGCAGGGGAGAGGAGCGTCCGGTTTCACCATTCTGGATTTACCGTCTACCCGGCTCAGACCATATTCAGCCTATATCGGCAGAGGAGTTCAATCTTTTCCGGTTGCTAACAACCGATGATCCCGAAACCCAGTGTCAGATTTATTGTAAGACCGACTTCCATATCGGACAGCATGTACGCGTGACCGCCGGCCCATTCGCTGGCTACACAGGCTACACCCGACGCATCCGCAACAACAAACATGTGGTTGTCGAAATCGAAGGCCTCTGCGCCATCGCCCTCCCCTTCATCCATCCCTCACTCCTCCAGCCTCTCTGATTTGCCGCAGGATACAGTAATATATATCTAACTCTTAAATTGTCTTGATTATATAGTATGTTATTACAAATCCTGTTATTAATATTTCCTTGGTCTATCAGGAAACGAATTCTTCAGCGATTTTGCAATTTCGAAATCGGAAACGGAAGCACTATCGGGTTCTCTGTGATTAGAGCAAGAAAAGTAATAATAGGCACAAATTCACACATCGGTCATTTGAATTACTGTAAGGATATCGATAATTTAGAGATTGGTGACAATTCTGTAATCGGAAACAATAACAGAATAACAGGCTTTTCAGTTGAGTCACCGACCGTAAAGTTATATGGGCATTTTTTACACATTATAAATCGAAAATGCGAACTGGTCATAGGAGACAACGTCGGCATAACGTCAAATCATTATTTTGATTGTAATGGAGGTATTTATGTCGATGATTATGCGGAAATAGCTGGTCTGGACTCTATTTTTATGACCCATAGTATTGATTTAAAAGAATGTAGACAGGATGCCGAAGCGATTCATATTGGTAAATATTCATTTGTAGGCGCACGCGTTACTATGCTTAAAGGAAGTTCAGTAGGTCATTGCTGCATTATTGCTGCTGGAGCAGTAGTTGATAAAGAGTTCAATGAAAATTACAGACTAATTGGAGGAGTCCCGGCTCACGACATCAAATCGGTGGAGGGTTATAAATTCTTTGAGCGCAGGGAGGCTTATGTAAGATAAAAACGAAAGTGGCTATAACTTATGCGGTAAGCACCTCTGCAATTTTCATAAACAGCTTCAATATGTCAAATAATACGCAACCCACAAACGATTATAAGAATAATCTTAACGAATACTATAGCCGATACGGCGGCTTTTGGGTTTATCCCGAATTACTCGATTTCTGCTACCTTGTGAATCCATACTTCAAAAAATCAAAAATTATTGATGAAATGGAGGCTAATTTCAGAACTCTTGTATCTGAATATCCAGCCGGGATGACGGTAAACTCGGCTCTCGCTTCTGAGTGCTGGGGTATAAACTCCGAATATATAGTACCGGGGAACGGAGCAGCAGAGCTTATCAAAATCCTAATAGAGGACCTTGAGGGTAAATTAGGGATAATCCGACCAACGTTTGAAGAATATCCAAATAGGTTTGATAAAAACAGATTGGAGGTTTTCATTCCCAGCAACGAAGATTTCAGATATGATGAGAACGACCTAATAGATTATTTCGGCCGTCATCCCGTAGATACCATATTGTTAATCAATCCGGATAATCCAAGCGGAAATTTCGTTTCCAAATCAGGACTCCTGACGTTGGCTGACTGGTGTCTGGCAAAAGGAGTTAAACTGATACTTGATGAGAGTTTTGTCGATTTCAGCGTCGGATTTGAGCATAACTCATGTCTATCAAATAAAATATTGGAGCGATATCATAATCTGACAGTAATAAAATCCATATCAAAAAGTTATGGTGTCCCGGGACTGAGACTTGGCATTCTATGCAGCTCTGATACAGACCTCATACACTCTATGAAAAAAAGGGTAAGCATATGGAATATCAACTCATTTGCTGAATTTTTCATGCAAATATACCCTAAATATCGTCAGGACTATATATCGGCATGCAATCATTTCATAGAGACGCGTGACGAATTTGAACATAACTTAAAGAAAATACCCTTTATAAGGGTAATGCCATCGCAGGCCAATTATTTTTTTATAGAAGTGTTGCCTCCATATAGCCCCACAGAGCTATGTGGACGACTACTCAAAGAACACAATATCCTCGCCAGTGCCTGTCTAGCTAAAAAAGGGATTACCCCCGACAGGTACATGCGGATAGCCGTGCGGAATAAAGCGGACAACAATCGATTGGCACAGGCTCTTATGTCTTTCTTTAATCACAAACATCTTTAATATTGTGTAGCATTATCGCACAAGCTAAAAATATTCAATAACCCAAAAGATAAATCTACATCGATTATGAAAATTCCAAAACTCATACGAAACACATCGATTTATAAGATAGTACGACAACTTTATGTTGCCCGTATAATTGGTAATCAATTGATTAAAGCTGGAATTACAAAGTATTCGAAAATAAACCACCAATTGGTTCATTAAACGATTTTATCGATGCATCAGAAGAGACCTTGTGTCGTATGACGAATTTTTTCATCAGTATAATTTTTATGAACGAACAGAATCAGAAAGAAAAGAATTTGTGTCTGATGTAATAATGACATTTATTACCACAGCTATCTCACTGATAACATAAAGAGGATTTTATGGAATAAGGTAAACACACTCAAAACATTTCATTATCTGATATCGCGTAGATGGCTTCATGCAGGAGAAGCTTCTTATGTAGATTTCAAAAATCTTATAATGTAAATGATGTTATTGTCAAACCGATAGAATCAAGTTGTGGACACTGGTTTGACATTCCGTGGATTTATAAATGTCTTTAAAGAAAGGGAATAAGACTAGATTACAACAGCTTTTAAGTTGAGATTGGTTTAGTTATATAAAGTACTCGAACATATATGTCTCATTCAAAAGTCTTTTCCGGAGTTATTTGGGCTTCTGTGCAAAGATTTGGGAATTTAGCAATCAGCTTTGTTTCCACAATGGTCATGGCAAGGCTCCTTTCGCCGAATGAATTTGGAGTAATAGGCATGCTCATGTTTTTCTTGGCATTAGCTCAGACTTTTGTTGATAGTGGACTGGGGGCTGCACTGGTGCAGAAAAAAGAACTTGATATATTAGATACGAGCACGGCATTTTATATCAACATAATATTATCATCTGTACTATATTGTATTTTATTCTTATGTGCCCCGGCAATCTCAAGATTTTATAATCTTGAGATTGTATGTCCTCTGCTTAGAGTGATGGGGCTGACACTATTTATTCAGGGGTTTACATTAGTCCAAACCTCACTATGTCAAAAGGAATTACAATTCAAAACGCTTTCAATATGCAACCTGACCGGCTCAATCACATTAGCAATTATCGGTATATGTGCGGCTTTGGCAGGGTGTGGGGTCTGGAGTTTTGTCATCCGGTCTTTGTCCGGCTCTTTAATATCATCCATTTTATTGTGGAAAGCCTCGAATTGGAGACCAAAATTCATTTTCAGCAGGGATAGAATGAAGCATCTATTTAATTTCGGAGGCTTTATGCTTTTATCGAGTCTGTGCATAACGATTTCTAACAATGTTCAGTCATTGGTTATCGGGAAAATGTTTTCGCCATCAATTTTGGGCAAATTTACTCAGGCGAAAACATTAAGAAACATTCCTGCAGATAGCATCCAACAGGTAATCGGCCAAGTTTTGTTCCCTGAATTTTCCAAGCATCAAGATCATGATGAAATAATTAAAGACAAACTTAACAAAAGTGTTTATATCCTTTCTTTTCTCGTAATTCCGATGATGTTGCTCTGCATAATTATTGCAAAACCATTGATTTTGTTTTTTTATGGAGAAAAATGGATTGAAGCTGTCCCCTATTTTCAAATTCTCTGCATAGGTGGAATCCCTTATTGTATACAAGATGTAAATATAAACGTAATAAAAGCCAAAGGCAAAAGCAGGATTCTGTTTTATCTTAATCTTGTAAAAGCCTTTGTGTTTTGTGGAATGACAATTGTAGGCGGTATATATTATGGGTTGCAAGGACTTTTGTATATGGCCGTAATTTATAATGTCTTAGCTTATTTGTGCTTTGCTATAGTGGGCACCGGTATTATAAAGACAAACATATGTGAACAACTAAAAGCTATTTCTAAATGCTTGTTTTACGCATGCATTCCATTTGTGGTATCAATGTATCTGAATAGCTATCTTGAAGCCTATATGGCATTTATCCGAATCACAGTCATAAGCTTTATATATATTTCAATCTATTTATGTGTTTCTTGGATGTGTAAATCCGAGGCATTGAAATATTTGTTGCATCAGGTCTCAATTACCCACAAAACATCAAATTGATTGTAAGATATAATATAATTTGTAATTCATATGAAGATTGTTGCCGTTGGTGATATAATGCCAGGAGGCATTTTAAATATCAAAAAAAATGAATTTATATCTGACGAGCTCAGATGCATACTTCAACAGGGAGATATTCGAGTTGGGACACTTGAGACTGCAGTAGGAAATCGCCCTGAATTCAACGAAGAGAAAATGCGTCGCAAGGCAGATGTGATTTATGTCCGAGATGAGGATTTGGTCAGACTAAAAGACCTGGATATAAACATCGTATCACTTGCTAATAATCATTTTACTGATTTAGGAGAGATAGGAGCAAAGCATACTATTCGATTGCTTGACGAGATGGGGATACTTCACTGCGGGGCTGGAGATAACATCGAGAGCGCAAGTAAGCCCGCGGTAATATCCAAAAATGGGAAAACGTATGCATTCCTCGCGTTCTGTGATTGGCGTGATGAGACCGTAGGTTGGTGTCCATTTGCGACAAATAACAGCTACGGAGTCAATCCTATGACAGATGAATATGTCGTCTCCGAGATACAAAAATATAAATTGCAATATGATTATGTAGTCGTGATTCCGCATTGGGGTATGGAATATATTATTCCTCCATCTCTAAACGCATATAGAATGGCTCAAAAGATGATTGAAGCTGGTGCTGATATTATTCTTGGCGGGCATACTCATTGTATCCAACCAATTTGGAAATATCGAAACAGGCCTGTTGTATTCAGTATGGGTAATTTCCTATTTCCTGACAGGTTACTTAACACCCCTCGTTCAACTTATTATCCTGATGGGGATATAAACATAGAGGAATTGCCCGTCACGTATGGCTATCCGAAATATGTCGACTGTATAACATTCAAGAAATGGAATATGATGGCTCGTTACGGACTAATTGTCACCATTGACTTACTTGACAATTCATATTCAGTCTCAACCAACGTTTCATACCTCAGTGATGATAATTATCTGACTTTATTCAATGAACAGATATATTATCATAAGAATATACGTCGAGCATCAAAGGCTCTTAACACAGGATTTTATCCTTTGATATATACTACGATAACAAATCTCCTCAAGCTTAAGAATCATACCAAGAATTTGTTAAAACTATGAGCATCTTTGATAAAATAAAACGCACTTACGATTGGGCTATATCCAATTTATATGTTAAACCATTGCTTCTTAAGAATTTACTCAGGAATAAGCATTTGTATGACTCTTCTTCATATTACCCTGATAAAGAAGCTCGAAGTAAACGTCAGAATTTTATTTTTCAGGTGGGACAAATCATAAAATACGGTCTTGCAAATGAATTTTATTTCATGTATGGTCTTGATGTCAAGTCAGATGAAGAGCGCAAGGAATATATGAATTACCAACCATTTATGATTCGACGGAATTATCTTAATTATGAGCATAATCCTCATAACAGCACATGTATACTCCGCAATAAATTATATTTTGATATTTTTGCGAACGCAATAGGCATAACGACACCAAAAATCAGAGCATATTACTCTAATGACACACTCTACATATGGAACGACGGATTTGTCAAAACATCATTTGATGAATTATTGAATTTTAATGATGTTGAGCTGTTTTGCAAGGAAACAGAAGGTGAATGCGGTGTAGGTATATTCAGACTTGTAATCCGCAATAATAAAGCGTATATTGAGGGGTTAGAAATATCTCCAAAAGATCTCGAAACAAAAATAAAAGGATGTGAATATATTTTCCAAGAGACTGTGTGTCAGCACCCTGAAATGTCACGTCTCTATTCGGGGAGCATCAATACAATGCGTCTCGTAACGGTAAGAAGTCTTAAAGACGAGAAAATTCACATTATGCCGTCAATACTCCGCATAGGTGCGCATGGCAGCTTTGTGGATAACACCTCACAAGGAGGACTTGCTGTTGGATTCGATTTGAATACCGGCCAACTTCATAAATATGGATTTTATAAGCCAAAATTCGGACTTAGAACAGAGGTCCACCCCGACAGTTTGGTGAGGCTGAATGAGTTCTACATACCGATGCTTAAAGATGCTGAAGAAAAGGCCATATATTTCCATACAATGCTTAAGGATGTCCACTCTATTGGTTGGGATATTGCAATTG
Organism: uncultured Porphyromonadaceae bacterium; assembly: GCA_900548705.1. GTDB lineage: Bacteria > Bacteroidota > Bacteroidia > Bacteroidales > Muribaculaceae > UBA7173. The sequence goes on from URLF01000001.1 coordinate 43,419, forward strand.
GGAGAACCGGACCTATATTCATTGAAGGTAATGACAATTGGGAAATCAATGGCCCTCAGGTTGGCAATCATGGTTTGAAGAAAGAGTTTGAAGAGTATTTTTTTGAAAAATGAAGATAATAACGCATCAACAGATTAAATCTCTTGGCATAACGCCTCGTCAATGTGTCGAGTGGATTTATGAAAGTTTCTTTAATAAGAATCAGGCTCAGTTGCCGGCAAAAATAAGCGTCCACCCGAGCGACACCGATTTTTTCACATCGATGCCATGTCTGTTGCCGGAATCAGACAATCTTGAAAGCCCCCGGTATTTCGGCATCAAAGAAGTCCACCGCATAGCGGGTGCCACTCCAAGTCTCGGGAGCGATATGATGCTTTATAATGCGCGAAATGGCGAATTATTGGCCCTTGCGGATTGCGATTGGGTTACTACAATGCGTACAGGAGCCGTAGCTGCCGTGACAGCAAAGGCACTTCGCAAGGATGGTGCGGATGTATATGGTTTTATCGGGCTTGGCAATACTGCTCGTGCCACACTGTTATGTGTTTTGGAAGCGGAGACTCAGAAACACTTTAAAATAAAGCTTTTGAAGTATAAGAATCAGGCAGACATATTTATTGAAAGATTCCAAGCCTACAATAATGTCACATTTGATATTGTAGATACAAAGGAAGAACTTGCCGAAAAATCTGATGTACTAATAAGCTGTATCACAAGTGCTGACGGGCTGCTGTTTGAGGATGAAAGGATTTTCAAACCCGGCATAACTATAATTCCGGTTCACATGAGGGGATTTCAGAACTGTGACACGGTTTTTGATCGTGTGTTCGGTGATGACACTGACCATGTCAAAAATTTTAAGTATTTCGGAAAATTCAAGGACTTCAATGAAATAGGAGAAGTGCTTGCCGGACGTGATAAAGGACGCAAATCTCAGCTACAAAGAATATTAGCCTACAATTACGGGCTCGCGTTACACGATGTAATATTTGTCTCAAAGATATATGAACTTGTATCTGACAGGTATGACATCAGAGACATCGAGACAAACAAGCCAACAGATAAATTTTGGATTTAGGATGGCGCATTTGAAAACCTCAAATGGTTTTATAAAGTATCATAACCATTTGCTCTATTTCGGCAAAAAGGTGATGAATACTAATATTATGATTGAGAATCTCAGGATTCTGTCGGTATATCTTGATAAGATAGACATCAACTGGGGTCCATGCTTCGGCACACTGATAGGGATTATCCGAAACGATGACTTCCAGCCATGGAAACCTGCATTTGACGTATATATACTCAAGGAGGACGAAGAACGTTTCAAAGACATTCTGTCGATGCTGAAAGACGAGGGGTTCAGCCTTATGCGCTATGAGCGCAGGGGACTATACTATCTCGAACGCAGGATGGAATACATCAAAGTATTTGTACTTCATAAGATAAGCAGCGACATAAGGCACACAGGAGGCTCGGATTTCATTCATGAGAAATATCTTCAGGACACGGTTAAATGGAATTTCAAAGACATTGAACTGAATGTTCCGGCCGAAGTCGACGAATATCTGGAATTTCAATACGGAAGTGATTGGATCGTGCCTAAACAGACCGTGTTTTACCGGCTCAACACATTGTCAAAATGGCTACACTGGGGCGAAACATGGATTCAGGACCATCTTCCCGATAGCATATATTACAAGTGGCTACAATATCATCGAGGCAATGATTTAAGACGATTCAAAGTCAGATGTGCTGACAATGGTTTGCCACTGCCGTCAAACGTGCAGCTCGCCAATCAAAAACCACGGAAATACCGCAGAGTGCTGACTGTCGGAGTCTATGACTTGCTCCACAAAGGGCATGTCGAGCTTTACAGACGTGCGCGCGGGCTGGGCGATTATCTGATAGTGGCAGCCCAAGACAGTGATTATATCCTAAAGTATAAGCCAGATGCCAAAGTGCTCAACTCGACCGATGACCGTAAGTACATGATAAAAGCCATCCGGTATGTCGATGAGGTAATCACTTATGACGACGTGGATAAAATCGTAAAAGATGTTGATTTTGACGTATTCGTCACAGGTCCGGACCAATGCCATGCCGGATTTCAGCGTGCTATAGAATGGTGTGAAAGTCATGGACGTGAACATATAGTACTCTCTCGCACCGATGGCGTGAGCAGCAGCGAACTCAAAGCTAAAATAGCTGCCAAGACAGCAAAAAAATAAGCAACGACGATGAGACAGATAACAGATGTAGCCGAACTCAGAGAACTGCAGATGCAAGTACTTGATGCTATCGATGCATATTGCCATGACAACAATCTGACTTATTTCATATCAAGCGGCACATTACTCGGAGCCGTCCGTCATGGCGGATATATTCCGTGGGATGACGATATTGATATTTATATGCCACGAGAAAGTTATGAGCGCATACGCCGTGGCTTCAATGATGCAAACGGCCGATATAAGCTTATTGACGGATATAATACTCCCGGCTATCACTATACATTTACAAAAATCGTGGACACCGAGACCATTCTCATCGAAGGAGAACATCCCGACCGGCAAATAGGAATATATGTAGACATCTTTCCGATAGACTACGTGCCTGAGGATTATGCTCAGCTGGAAGCTATTTTCAAGAAAAAACAGAGGCTTGATCACCTGCTCATAGCACGCCAATGTCCCATATTATGCACCAAGAGTATCGGAGGGATACTATATCGGCTCTATTCTCGTCTAACCACCACTCGTCTCGGGCTACTGCGCAAATATGACTCATTAATCAAAAATGACAGACAGTCATCCCTGGTGTGCAATATGACCGATGCCGGGCCAAAATCGCCCAAATCGGCATTCCGGGCCGAAGCCATCGCATCGGATGTGGATATAAAATTCGAGAACAGAACTTACAAAACCATGGTAGGTTATATGGAATATCTCGAGCACACTTACGGCGACTATATGACGCTTCCTCCCGTTGACAAACGCGTACATCACTCATTTACCGCATACATCAAAAATGAACGATAATCCCCTCATATCCATAGTCATCCCAGTCTATAAGGTCGAAAAATATGTAGGCAAATGCATCGAAAGCGTCATTGCCCAGACCTTTGATGACTGGGAATTACTTCTCATTGATGACGGCTCTCCGGATTCAAGCGGAGATATATGTGACCACTATGCGGAAACAGACCATCGCATACGTGTGTTCCATATACCCAACGGAGGCGTAAGCGCCGCCCGCAATCTCGGAATTGACAACGCTCGCGGCCGCTGGATAACATTCATCGACAGTGACGATTGGGTGGAACCGGAGTATCTCGCAGATTTTATGAAACGAAATCCCACACCAAAATCTATAGTGGTGAGTGGATTAAAAACACATACTCCTCAAAGAATCTATGAGTCGTTCAGATACGAAGATCATAGTACCGTCAATGGTGTTAAAGCCTCTAATCTAATTGTTGTGTGTGACTTATTCCGAGATGGGGGGCCTGTAAATAAATTATTCGATTTGAATTTAATAAAACAAAACAATCTTAAATTTCGCAGAGACTTATCATTTCATGAAGACCACATTTTTGTGTACTCTTATTATTTGTTAATCGAAAATATAATTACTTCAAGATACTGCGGATACCATTATATGTATTATGGAGAGCAGTCAAAAGATTCGTTGTCCAGATTAGGGAAGAAGAATATTAATGGTTTATTGAAGGCATCTGACATTTTTCTTGATCTTATGCCAAAATTATTTGGATACTTTAATATATCTGATAACGAGTACCAATCTAAGGCAATTACTCTGACCGGATATTCACAACGTATTTTGGCCATATATAACGCCTGTTTTATTTCTGATGACCGGACGTATAAAATCGTACTAAAAAATGAAAGGTCTAACATTCGGATTATACGGAAGAAATATTATAACCCGTCATTAAAGAGACGTGTGTTCATGTTTTTAGCTTCTCTTCCATTAGGATTGGGGAGATTTAGTATCGGCTCTATTAGATGTATTTTTAATTTATTAAAATAACTTATGGATACGGAATACACAAGGCGAGTAACATCGAAATCGTTGATTCGTTTCTTAGTTGGAATATTAATACGCGTGCCGTCTTTTATAAAATACAGGTATTCGGCTTGGATTGGTAGACGACGCGGTGCCAAGATTGGGAACAATGTTACCTGTTTCAGTCGCTAAACAGATAGATGGAATGACCACGATTGAGAGCTACGTGTCAATAAGTCATAGCGTGGAGTTTACGTCGATGAAATATCCTTTTGTAATCAAAAATAATTCTATAATTGGAGAAAATGTGATGTTTATATTAAGCACACATGACATAGACTCTTCTGAATGGACTCACATTCAATCGCCAAGCAAAGAGGGGAATGGTTTAGTAATAGAACCGTATGTCTGGATATGTCCACATTCAATTATATTACCCTCGGTTAAGAAAATTGGATATGGTGCGGTAATTGGAGCCGGGAGTGTGGTTACCAAAGATGTGCCGCCAATGGCTGTTGTCGGTGGTAATCCGGCAAAATTTATTCGCGAAAGAAAGACAGTGCATAAAGATTTGTGCGTTGAGAGCCTGCTTGGAGGCGACCTAATAACATATATAAGAACATACCTGGATAAATGAAAATTGCGGTAGTTACTCCTGGCCGTGCACATCTGCTCGATATGGCAATTCAACTACTTAATAACGGGCATGATGTGAAATTGTATACAATGGTATCCAAAAAGCGTTGTGAATCTTTTGGATTTCCTGCTGAAAGGGTTATCTCTTTTTTTGCCTTATGTGCGCCATTGATGCTCATTTTCAGGAAAGTAAAATTACCGGGGGACTATAATCGTCATCTCTACTACTACATAGTCAGACTTGTTGACAAACTGTCAAGTATCTTTCTGGATAAATGTGACCTACTTATAGGTATCAGTGGATGTGCCATAATAAGCGCTAAGAAAGCCCAAGATAAATATGGTGCACAATTCTTTTGTGATAGAGGGTGCCGTCACATATTGTCACAGGATGAGATATTAAAGGCAATACCTACCGCAGAGCAGGTATATACCAAGGATATAAAAAACGAATTAGAACAATATAGAATCGCAGATAAGATAATTTTGCCATCACAACACACGCAAGAGAGTTTTGAAGAAAAAGGATTTGTATCTGACAAGTTGTTTGTAAATCCATATGGGGTAAATATCTCGATGTTCCGGCCGACAATATTGTCACAGGATTCTTTTGATATTATTTTCGTAGGCAATTGGTCATATCAAAAAGGTGTGGATATATTGGTTGAAGCGTGTCGCAAAGGCGGTTTTTCGTTATTACACGTTGGAGCAATTGCTGATTGCCCGTTTCCGGCAAATGAGAGTTCACAGTTTTGCCATGTGGAGCCTGTAAATCAGCCTGAGCTAACTAAATACTACTCCAAGGCCAAAGTATTATGTCTGCCATCCCGGCAGGACGGTTTTGGACTAGTTCTTTTCCAAGCAATGGCCTGTGGTTTACCGCTGGTTTATTCGCACACGACAGGTGGACCTGATTTGAAAAAATTAGTCAATAACAGTGATTATCTGTTTGAGACGCCGTTAGAGACTGCTGATTCTGTACGCGAAACTTTGCAAAAGGCTTTACAAAAAGCAAGACAGCAGACTGTAGGGAAGCCGCGCAAATATCTTCCAGATGAATCTCTTGCCAATATTTCATGGGAAGCATATGGCAAGCGATATAATGATTTCCTCCAACAACAAATGTCATACAAATGAATCAGTGCTTGACTTTGTTTTTCGTTTATATTTTCCTTGAAGGTGTTTTAAGGAAATGGATTTTACCCGGAGTACCGGGTTCATTGCTTTATGGCATAAAATACCTGTTACTTTTAGCTATCATAGGAATCTATTTATCTAAGAACAAATCCGAATCACAACCGATTGTTACTCCTGCAAGCAGGGCTTACAAAATATATGCCTTCATTGTCATATTATCTGCACTTACAATAACAGGGGCGACAAACGGCTTTGCAGCGGGTATAATAACAATTGTTCAGTATACATCGCCAATAATACTTATAAGTGTTATACCAATATGGCTTGACTCTCCGAGGAAACTTAAGCAATTTTTGATATACGGGTGTTTCATATCATTTATAGCCCTTATTCTTGCAGTGGTTCAGTATTCGAGCTCTCCGACAGCATTAATAAACAAGTATGCAACGGATATGGATACTGGCATTGCAACAGTAGGAGGTGCCGCTAGAGTGTGCAGTGTGTTTTCATATCTTACGCCATTTGGAGATTTATGCCTTGTCATTTTGTCTTTTTCGGCCATGCTACTGTCATTAAGGTGGGAAAAAATGACGAGGTGGGTGTTGATAACATTGTTGTTGCTGTCGTTGCTCGGATGTCTGATGACCGGCTCGCGAAGCGTAGTGCTTTTAGGTTGCGTCTATCTTGTTTGTATCGCGTTGTATCAAGGTTTTTATAAACAGAGATGGCATCTGATATATATCATAGCATTGGTTGCAGTAGGAGGATATTTTTATTATAATGCTTACGGTATTGAGGCAATTGATAATTTTATATCCCGGGTTAATCATGCTTCACATGATGTTGATACGCGCATAACACGTCAATTCGACATAACTCGAATGTTCGATTATTCAGGGGCGTTTGGGAATGGTGCCGGCATTGCAAACATCTCGACACAGCCGTTCCTGGTTCATAAATCCGAGGTCGACTGGGAAGAGGAAATAGGTCGGGTGATGATTGAATTCGGATTTGTGGGATTTCTTATTGTTACCGGTATTAGGATATTCGTGTGGTGTTATATGGTTAGACTCAGCAGGTCTATTAAGGACAGCTATCTGTCTGTCATTTCATGGGCATCGATTCTTGTAATAACCCCAATGACATTCTATGCGCAGCTGTGTCTCTACAATTGGTTTGCATATATAGTATACTTCACTATGATAGGCCTGAATATAGCGGTAGCACAAATGGATATGCGACGTAAATATTCAGCGAATCGTCCATAAAATTAAAGAAGTATTAACGATTATGAAGGTTGTTATATTTATTCGTAAAAAACGGGAGAATGATAATAGCATTGAGGAGATATTTCATCTCCTTATGCAATATATGGGCACAGATGTTGAGCTTGTAGAATTGCCGTATGGGGATGCGAGTTTCAGCTCAATTATAAAAAATATATTGTATGCACGCAGATTTCGCGGAGACGTGAATCATATATCGGGGGAAGTCCATTATATCGCGTTAGGAACCGGACGTAATACCGTGATAACAGTTCATGACGTATGGACAATTCTCAGAGGAGGCACATTGTCACGCTATTTGAAAAAATTGTTGTTCTTTACCCTGCCTATGAAAATTGCCAACAGAATAACTGTGATAAGTAACTTCACAAAAAGAGAAGTGCTTGCAGTCTGTCCATGGGCCTCTGATAAGATTCGAGTTATAGGCAATCCAATAGCTTTATCATTGACTACACAACCTTTTGCATCAAAACACAAGAATAAGACATCAATTGTCTTGCATGTAGGCACCCGGCCTCATAAGAATCTTGAAAGTGTGATGAAGGCCATACATAATTTAGATGTCAGGTTGGTAGTTATTGGACGAATGACACAAGAACAGATTGATATTGCAGAATCTTATGGGCTGAATCTGACGAATTATTATAATCTGGAGTATCAGGAAGTGCTGAACTGGTATAGAAAAGCAGATATTGTGACATTTCCATCTTTCAAAGAGGGCTTTGGAATGCCTCTATTGGAAGCAAACCTGATGGGGACACCAATTATCGCAAGTGATATTGACGTTCTGCATGAGGTGGCTGGTGATGCGGCTTATTATATTGATCCTAACTCGGCAGAAGACATAAGGGCAGGTATAATCAAGTTGCTCGGTGATAAAGAATTATACGTAAAACTGATAGGGAACGGATATAAAAACATTCGACGATTTGCTCCTGATTATATAGCAGGACAATACAAGACTGTATACAATGAGATTACTAACAGTTGATTTTTATTGATAATATGAAAGTCATCCAGACAATATCAGATTTTGGAAAACATAGCGGGGGCACCACCACAGCGACATATGATCTGCTATCGGCATTATCAAATCTTGAATCGGCCATAGATGTTGAGCTTATGTCTCCGGATGTCAGGGATAAGAGAGACACCGTAATAGGTAATGGTGAGAACTGGATTAATATTTCGTCTAATGACAGATTTTCGCCTCTTGAGTATACCATGGCATTCAAAACAGCCTTGAATGAATCTGATGCTGATATATACCATACTAATGGAGTATGGTTGTATGTCAATCATGTCACATGTTCTATTGCACGTGCCAAAAATAAACCATATGTGATAACCCCGCACGGAATGCTTTACCCTGAGACCATACACAGAAGCTATTGGAAAAAATGGCCTATGTGGAAACTATGGTTCAAAAAAGATATTATGGAGGCGTCATGTATACACGTCAATTGTCTGAAAGAAATGAACCACATCAGAGACCTCGGCTATAGTGGCCCAGTAGCTGTGATTGCCAATCCAGTACCTGTGTCAGATGATATAACTCGAATATATGAGAACCGAAGCCTAATTATACGTGATGATATAACCAAAGAACATTCAATAGGCTACCTCGGGCGACTCCATCCGCGTAAGCATGTTGAGCGAATAATTCAGGCATTGGCTATATCAAGCCACAAGGATGTGGTTCTAAAAATAATGGGCATCGGCTCAACTGACTATGAGGAGTTTCTGAATAAAGAGACTGAGAGGCTTAGCATTAGTGACCGGGTACACTTTCTCGGCTTTGTTTCCGGCAGGGATAAATATGAGAATCTTGCTAAATTATCAGCTCTATTTGTTGTTAGTGACATGGAAAATTTCGGGATGATTGTTCCGGAGGCGTTGTTAGTGGGTACTCCGGTGATGGCAAGCTTAGGAACTCCTTGGAAAGATCTTGAGGATTATAACTGCGGCTGGTGGAGGGATAATTCTCCCGAATCAATCGCTAAGGTTATTGATGAGGTTGTGGAAACACCGCCGACAGAACTGTTGCGGATGGGAATGCGGGGACGCGACCTTGTGCTTGACAAATATGAATCCTCCAAAGTCGCTGCCAAAATGCTTCAACTTTATTCCTGGTTGCTCGGTCAAGGGCCGAAACCGGAATTTGTTTATTTGTCCTGAAAAAGACATCAATTGAAAAGCCTCCAACCAATCCAATCGCGTATTTCTGTCACCCCTGACACCTTCCTATGACTGACTTAAGCAAATATGACAATTCTTGGTATAATCCCGGGGGGAATGCGTTGAAACGATTTCTGTGGTATTTCGTCAACGCGTTGGTCATCAAGAACCACCTTAACCCCATATCGGGTATAAGGGTCAAGGCTCTTCGGCTGTTCGGAGCGAAGATAGGCAGGGGAGTGGTAATCAAGCCGGGGGTCAATGTCAAATATCCCTGGTTGCTGACGGTGGGCGACTATTCCTGGATCGGGGAAGATGTATGGATTGACAATCTCGCCGAAGTCTCGATAGGTTCCAATTGCTGCCTGAGCCAGGGGGCAATGCTGCTTTGCGGCAATCATAACTATCGTCTCCCGACATTTGACCTAATGGTCAAACCCATAATTGTCGAGGATGGAGCCTGGGTAGGAGCGAAAAGCGTGGTATGTCCGGGCGTGACCGTGGGCCGCGATTCAATTCTGACCGTAGGCTCGATGGCAACCTCCAATCTTGAAACGGGGAAAATCTATCAAGGTATTCCTGCCGTGGTAAAATCTGTCAGATAAGCCCCCGAATATTACACGATGCAAGACCATCTAATTCCCGGCAAAGGAATCATCAGCGGAATCTCCTGGAGCGCGTTCGAACGGCTTTCGGTTCAGGGGATTCAGTTTGTGGTCTTCGTGCTGATGGCAAGAATACTGGTGCCGACCGATTACGGTCTGGTCAGCATGCTCGCCTTCTTCATTGTCATCGCCCAGCTCATAGCGGAGGGAGGCCTTTCCCAAGCCATCATCCGCAAACTTGACCGCACCGACGAGGATTGCTCGACTGCTTTTTGGGTCAATCTTGCCATCGGTATCGGCCTATATCTGATTTTATTCGTCGCCGCACCATTGGTCTCATGGTTCTATGAGGAGGCCGCGCTCACCAACCTGTTACGGGTTCTCGCGCTTTGCATTGTGATACAGTCCACATTGGTTGTCCACCGAGCGATACTGACTTCTCGTCTCGATTTCAAAACACAGGCGAAATCGACTCTTGTCGGCGCATTGATGTCGGGACTTGTCGGGCTCATCATGGCTTACAATGGTTTCGGTGCATGGGCACTTGTCGGGTTGCAGCTCACCAATCAGGTAGCCACAGCTGCCACACTATGGATTGTCACCGACTGGCGTCCTAAATGGCAATTCTCCAGCTGCGCATTCCGCGATTTGTTCGGGCTCGGTTCAAAACTGCTTGCCTGCAACGTTCTCGACAGTCTGTTTCAGAGCCTCTACACACTCACTATCGGAAAAGTATTTTCCGCTTATGCTCTCGGATGTTACAGTAACGCGAGACAATTGGGAAGCATTACTTCGGAAAATCTCTCCCGCGTCGTTCAACGCGCCACATATCCGATGTTCTGCAATTTCCAGAACGACATAGAACGTCTGCGCAACGGTGTCAGGGCATATCTGCGTCTCGCTACATTCTTCATCGCTCCCCTGATGTTAGGGCTGGCGGCGATTGCCGAGCCTCTGACCTTGGCCTTGATTGGCCCACAATGGCTATATACCGCACGGCTGTTAAGGATTCTTTGTTTTTCTTTCCTGTTTTTCCCTTTGAATTCCATCAACTATATGATACTGGAAATAAAAGGGGAGGGAGGCACATATCTGAAGTTGCAGACCTTCAGTGTGGTCTCCGGACTCGTGATTCTGTTCGTGATGTTGCCTTTCGGACTGTCAGCGGTCTGCTGTGGCCTGTTCGCAAATTCAGCTATCGGATATATGGTCAACTCCCGGGTCGCAGGTGCAAAAATAAATCTCGGATTCATAAGACAAGTCAAAAGCATATTGCCAATATTAATCAACGCCACTATCATGGGAATAGTGGTGTATGGCGTGCAGACCATTCTTTTCGGAGAATGGCTCAGAGTGGGGGTGGGCATACTTGTAGGCCTCCTCTCATACATTGGTCTGTCTGTGGTTTTCCAGACCTCCACTTGTGAACTTGTCGTCGAGCTGTTGCGCAAGAAGAAATGATACAGCATAAGGTAAAAGCCGCATCTTTACCCAGCAAATTCAATTTTGCCCTGTGTGTCATGCTTTCTGCAGTGGTATGTCTCAGGCATGCTTTAGGCATCTCAATACCATTACCGGTCGTATCATTGCTCTCCATTATAGTCGTGGCGACATCACTTACGGCAAAAATATCCGTATGTATGCCGGTCATATGTTTCATCCTGATTTATGCACTAACCCTCATATTACATCCATCCCCGGAAACATGGCTGAGGACACAGCGATTCATAGCATTCGTCATCGGGATGACATGCTTTTCTCCGCTGATTATATCTGACACCCTAAAAAAATCACGGGAATGGATTGCGGCAAGCATGTATGTCATCCTCTCGCTGATGGTCATCCTGTCATTTGCGATATGGGGGATATGTCTCATAATTTCCGGGCATGAAGGCATCTGGACACCCATATTCCATAATTATGGATTTTGTGGGGTATTCGAAATGGGTATGGTTTTGTCACCAGTTGCAGCCATAACCGCCATCGTCACCGCATGGCTGCTTATTGACAAAACTCGGCGAATCAGTCCATTTTTGGGAAGCATACTTCTCGGAATCAGCATAGTAATGTGTGCCGTCGGCGGTTCAAGGGCAGCATTAGGGGGAATGGCTCTTTCACTTCTTGCTCTCCTGTATCTGAACCGCAAGGCAATAATGTCTCGCTTGACAAAAAAAACAGCTATTCTGACTGCAATAGCAGGAATCCTGGTTCTGATTGCCGTCGTGCCGCCCGCCATGGCAATCATAAAACATAAGACTGCCATCAGTGAAAGTCACGGTTCATTGTTCTACTCCCGCAAAGAGTTATGGGACAACCGCATAAGAGAGTTCAAGTCATCTCCGCTGCTCGGCATTGGTTATGCCAACGAATTGCCGTCCTCAAAAGATGCCCCGATAGACCTTACTGAAATAGAACCAGGATCGTCATGGCTGTCACTTCTCAGTTACGGCGGAGTAATAGGAACAGCCAGTTTCCTTGTGTTTGCAGCTGTTTTAATCAAACGTCTCGTAAATATCCGTCATAACCGCGACTTCCCCTTCTATCTCTCCCTCTTGCTTTTTATGACAGTCAATGCCTCGACCGAAGGCTGGCTGATGTTTGCCGGTTCGTTGATGTTCCCGATATTCTGGCTGACAGCCACTGCGATATGGACGACAGGAACACCTGTAGCTCCCAACCAATTCCACACAAAAAATGAATGAATTTTCCTTCAAAAAAAATCCTGTGAAGATTTCCGTGATCACTGCCGCATGGAATTCAGGCGAGACCATCGAAGATACCCTGCGGAGTGTATTAAACCAGACTTACGGGAATGTGGAGCATATCATCGTTGATGGAAACAGCGATGATCACACAATGGACATAGTAAAAAAATACGCCGACCATTATCGCCAACGCGGTTTCAGCCTTAAATGGATATCAGAAACCGACGATGGAATCTACGACGCAATGAACAAAGGGATTTCCGTCGCCTCAGGAGATGTCGTGGGGCTGCTTAATTCCGATGATTTTTTCACGACAACATCCGTTTTGGAAAAAGTCGCTTCCGAATTTGCCGATGTTGAAAATCCCGTTGATGCCGTATACGGTGACATTCATTATGTAAACCCAGACAGGCTTGACAAAACCGTCAGATATTATTGCTCGAAGAAATTCAAACGGGAATGGATGAGGATGGGCTTTATGCCCGCCCATCCCTCTTTCTATTGTCGACGTGACATATACAAGAAATACGGACTGTTCGACACCACATTTAAAATAGCAGCCGATTTCGAACAGCTGCTCAGGTTGCTTTACATCCATCAGATAAAGGCGAGGTATATATCTCTGGATTTTGTGACAATGCGCACCGGAGGAATTTCTACCTCTGGTTTCAGTTCTCACATACGCATATATTCAGAACATCGCAAAGCTTACAGAAAAAACGGAGTGTATTCAAATATCTTTCTTGAATCCGCACGCTATATATACAAGATTATTCAAGTCTGCAAATCCACATTCAGTTGACAGATTGTTTTACAATTCTCGTGTATGGCAACAATGCCGACGGCTTTATTCAGCCCCGGCATTTTTCATATCACAACCACCGGAGCAAGACGCGCCATTTGCGCAACAGCAAATGCCCATAGTTGTCCAAAAAAAATCATAACTTCTTCGTTACTAAATTAGTAACATTTTAGCACTATCAAAAAGTTTCCCAAAACTGAAAACTTTTATCAAATTTTCGTGCTTAAATATTGCTCATTTATCAAATTCTGACTACCTTTGTCAGCGGTTTGAATGCCTGTTTTATGACATTCACCCCTTAATTGTTAACCTCCAGCTTATTACTCGGAAATCATGATTCAGACAGTCCTCAAACGCGATGGCCGCGTTGTCGGTTATAATGAAGAAAAAATAAAGGCCGCCATACGCAAAGCCATGCTCCAGACTCCTCTTGGCGAAGATGAGTCGTTGATTCACAAAATCACAGACCGCATCGGGGTCTCGGGCAAAGAGCAGATGACTGTGGAGGAAATCCAGGACCGTGTTGAGCTGGAACTTATGAAGTCAACCAGAAAAGAGGTGGCAAAAAAGTATATCGCGTATCGAGACCAGCGTAGCATAGCGCGCAGGGCAAAGACCCGCGACATTTTCCTTGAAATCATCGAGGCGAAAAACAACGACATAACCCGCGAGAACGCCAATATGAATACTGACTCCCCCGCCGGCATGATGATGAAGTTCGCCTCCGAGACAACCAAGCCATTCGTTGACGACTATCTCTTGTCGCCGGAAGCCCGTCAGGCTGTGAAAGACGGCTACCTCCATATCCACGACAAAGACTATTATCCCACGAAATCCCTCACCTGCGTACAGCATCCCCTTAACAACATCCTGCAACATGGATTCATCGCAGGTCACGGAGAGTCCCGCCCGGCGAAACGCATCGAGACCGCCAGCGTAATCGCATGCATATCCCTTGAGACCGCCCAAAACGAGATGCACGGCGGCCAGGCTATTCCCGCCTTCGACTTCTATCTCGCCCCCTTCGTGCGCTCCTCATATATAGAAGAGCTGAAAAAGGCTGAGGCCATTACCGGAGAAGACCTTTCGGATATGTATAACGGCCATATAGACGACTATATCAAGCGGCCGCTTGACGGCCTCAAGGGGAAAGAACGCGCCTTGCAGCATGCGATGAACTGTACCGTCAGCCGAGTCCATCAGGCAATGGAAGCATTCATCCACAATATGAATACAATCCACTCCCGTGGAGGCAACCAGGTTGTGTTCTCTTCCATAAACTACGGCACCGACACTTCCGCAGAAGGACGCTGCGTGATTCGTGAATTGCTCCAGTCAACATACGAGGGGGTAGGCAATGGCGCCACCGCCATTTTCCCCATCCAGATTTGGAAGAAGAAGAGGGGTGTGAACTATGAAAAAGGTGATCCCAACTACGACCTCTACCATCAGGCCTGCAAAGTCACCGCACGCAGATTCTTCCCCAACTTCGTCAACCTGGACGCGACATTCAACCAGCACGAGAAGTGGAACGCCAACGATCCCGAACGCTACCTTTATGAAGTAGCAACAATGGGATGCCGCACCCGCGTCTTCGAAAACCGTTACGGCGAAAAGACCTCAATCGGCCGTGGCAATATCAGCTTCTCCACCATCAACATAGTCAGGATAGCAATCGAGTGCATGTCTATCCGCGACCAGAACGAACGTGTCGAACGCTTCTTCAAGAAGCTCGATGACGTGATGGGAATCACAGCACGTCAGCTCAACGACAGATTCGACTTCCAGAAAACCGCCCTTGCCAAGCAGTTCCCGCTCCTTATGACACGCCTGTGGAACGGCTCCGAGAAGCTTGGCCGCAACGATACAATCGAACCGGTCATAAACCAAGGCACACTTGGTATCGGATTCATCGGATTGGCTGAATGCCTGGTGGCTCTGACAGGAAAGCATCACGGCGAATCCGACGATTCCCAAAAGCTCGGACTGCGCATCATATCTCACATGCGTTCGCGTGCCAACGAGTTCTCGGAGACGTATGGCCACAATTTCTCAATTCTTGCCACCCCGGCGGAAGGACTTTCAGGCAAATTCACTGCCAAAGACCGCAAGACCTTCGGCATACTGCCTGGTATCACCGACAAAATCTACTACACCAACTCCAACCACGTTCCTGTCTATTACAAATGCTCACCCCGTCACAAAGCCAAAATCGAGGGTCCCTATCATGAGCTCACCCGTGGAGGCCATATCTTCTATGTGGAAATCGACGGCGACGCAACCCATAACCCCCAGGCGATAGCCGACATCGTAGACCTGATGGACAAGAATAACATCGGCTACTGCTCGGTCAACCACAACCGCAACCGGTGTATGGAGTGCGGCTATGAGGATGCCACTGAGAATCTTGATACTTGCCCCCACTGCGCCAGCCATGACATAGACAAGCTGCAGCGAATCACCGGTTACCTTGTCGGCACTACCGACAGATGGAATTCCGCCAAGCTTGCCGAACTGAAAGACCGCGTGATACACAAATAAACTATCCGTCTGACCACAGATGCACCAAAGCCAGAGATTGAGAGTGCTTGACATAATCCCCGGGACATCAGTTGATGGCCCGGGGTTACGCACCTCCATTTACTTCGCCGGATGCGCCCATAAATGCCCGGGATGCCATAATCCCAAGTCATGGGACTTTTCCGCAGGACGCGATATGACCATTGAGGAAATCGTTGAGGAAATCGACCGTCACGGTTTCAATGTGACATTTTCAGGTGGAGATCCGCTTTATCAGCTCGACGCATTGATTCCTTTGGCTGAATCCCTGACAAAAAAAGGATACACAATCTGGTGTTACACAGGCTTCAGGTATGAAGAGATATTGACCTTTCCTGACATTCAACGATTCCTTGGTTTAGTGGAGGTAGTTGTGGATGGCCCCTTTGTCGAGAGCCAAAAAGACCTGTCGCTTCTTTTCCGTGGCTCGTCAAACCAACGCCTGATTGAAACAAAAACATCCCTTGCGGGTGACATACATCATTGGAATCCATCTTTTTAAACGCCTAATTGTCACAGGAATCATGCTTATACCATAATTTTCACCGAACCATTTCCGATACCCGGTTGTTTAAAATTCGTGTAGATATTTGAAAGAATTTAAATCTGATTTCAGATTTCAACCTAATTTTTCACAACTCAAAAATCTTACGGAAATGAAGAAGTATCTTTTATTGCTTGCCGTAGTAATCGCAACTGCCTTTGCCTCACAGGCTCAGAAGGCTGAACTCTACTTTGGATACGGCGGCTACACTCAAATGGATGCGACCAATATGCATGACGACTGGCATGGCGTCAACACCGCATGGGGTGCGGTCACAGTCGGTGTCAACTTCAATGTCGCCCCTAAATTCTGGCTTGGTCCCAGCTACTCAATATCCAGCACCACCACAAAAGGAGGTCCCGACCACTCATCGATTCTTTACAACGTCGTGATGCTTAACGGCCGGTATCAGTACTGGAGCAACCGAGTCGTCAAACTTTACGGTCATCTCGGACTCGGTGTCGAGATTTCCCATATGATGCCAAAGTATAACGATTCCTACAACAAAGCATATTTCGCATACCAGATTTCACCCCTGGGAGCCGAAGCGCAAATCGCAAGAAATGTAAGCCTCTACGGAGAACTCGGTTTCGGTGCTCAGGGTCTGTTGCAGGTCGGCTTCAGATTCGGACTCTGACCCACGTCAGTAAGCAATCCCGACTGGATTATCAGTTTGTAAAACTGGAAAAAAATATCTACCTTTGCAAGATGGAATGGGCTATCCCGTTCCATCTTGATTTTATGAAAGAAAGCATCCCCGAAATAAAAAACATAGCCATACTTGGCTCCACAGGCTCAATCGGGCGACAGACATTGGAGGTCTGTGGTGAATACCCCGACCGGTTGCGCCCCGTGGTGTTGGTGGCAGGCCATAAAGTCGAGGAACTTGCAATGCAGGCCCTCAGATGGAAGCCAATCATGGCAGTCATCGCCGACACCTCGCTCGAAGGGAAACTCCGCGACCTGCTGGCAGGTTCAGGCATAAATGTCGCCTCCGGAGATCAAGCAGTGAAAGATGCCATGACGCTCGACGAGGTAGACATTGTCGTTACCGCGACTGTCGGATACAGCGGACTCGCGCCGACGCTCTCAGCCATCGAAGCGGGCAAAGACATAGCCCTGGCCAACAAAGAGACCCTGGTTGTGGCCGGCGATCTCGTGACCCGGAAGCTGGCATCAAGTAAATCCAGAGTAATCCCTGTCGATTCCGAGCATTCCGCCATCTACCAATGTCTTGTCGGAGAAAGCCCTGAATCAATCAAAAAACTGATAATCACCGCTTCAGGAGGTCCATTCCGCACATGGTCACATGAGATGATAGCCTCGGCGACCCGTACGGATGCCCTGCGCCATCCCAACTGGTCCATGGGGGCGAAAATCACCATCGACTCCGCCACCATGGTCAACAAGGCATTCGAGATAATCGAAGCACGATGGCTATTCGGTGTGGCTCCTGAGAAAATCGAAGCCATAGTCCATCCCCAATCAATAGTCCATTCCATGGTGGAATTCGTCGATGGCTCGGTCAAAGCCCAGCTGGGCCAACCCGATATGCGCGGGCCTATCCGTTATGCTTTGGCCGGGGCCACACGCCCGGCGACCACCAATCCAGGACTCGATTTCCGCACATTGTCGACCTTGACTTTCGAGCAGCCTGACGCAAGCCGGTTTCCCGGCATCACACTGGCTCATATAGCATTGGAGAGGGGAGGGCTTATACCGTGTGTGATCAACGCGGCCAATGAGATAGCCGTGTCGGCGTTCCTTCATGACAAAATCAGGTTCACCGACATATTTCCCCTGATAATGAAAGCCGTCGACACCTTAGGAGAGAATGTGTCTTCACCCTCTTATGAAGATTATGTGGAATGCAATCGTATGACAAGGGCCAAGACGGCCGAATTCATAGACCTCGGTTTGCCGTTCCACACTAAATAACCCACTACCACTGATTTAAATGGAATCATTTCTCATAAAAGCCTTGCAACTTATAGCGGCGTTATCGCTGCTCGTCATAATCCATGAGTTCGGACATTTCCTGTGGGCCCGTATATTCAAAATCAGAGTAGAGAAATTCTATCTCTTTTTCAACCCTTGGTTCTCCCTCTTTAAATGGAAACCGAAGAATAGCGACACGGAATATGGTATTGGCTGGCTTCCATTAGGCGGCTATGTGAAAATCGCCGGGATGATTGACGAGTCGATGGACAAAGAGCAGATGTCGCAACCCGCCAAGCCCGACGAATTCCGTGTGAAACCGGCATGGCAACGTCTTCTGGTGATGACCGGAGGTGTCCTAAACAATTTCATCCTGGCCATCATAATATACGCCGGGATAGCCTGGTACTGGGGGGAAAAGACAATCCCGTATGAAAACGCCTATGAGGGGATGGATTTCGCCCCTGCGGCAATCGAGATGGGTTTCCGGACGGGAGACATATTGCTGGCCGCAGACGGAGCTAAAATCGACCAGAAAGACCGCGCCCATCTTTTCAAACTGCTTGAATCCAAGAAAGTCACAGTGTTGCGCAATCATCGCGACACAATCGATATCCTACTCCCAAAAAACGCGATTGAGAAACTCGATCCCGAACAAGGCTTCATGGGATACCGCATTCCTGTGTTTGTGAAGAATGTGGTCCCAGGCGAACCCGCCGCCCACGCCGGCTTGCAGGCTGATGACCGCATAATCGCTGTCGGAGATTCCCTCACACCATCGTTCGGCGAACTCGCCCAAGCATTATACCTTAATGGAAGACGCAAGACCACCGTCACTGTGCTTCGCGGCAATGACACCATCACTCTCGCCGCCACTCCGACTGCCGACGGCAAACTCGGGTTCGAGCTCAAACGGCCTCTTGAGGTATTTGTGTGTGACACTACCCGTTACGGCTTCTTCCAGTCAATACCTGTTGGAGTCACAAACGGCACAGAAATGCTTGTCACCTATGTCGGCTCATTGAAACATATTTTCAGCAAGACCGGTGCTCAATCCATCGGTGGATTCGGGGCAATCGGCAACATGTTCCCGGCCAAATGGAACTGGCGCACCTTTTGGGAAATGACAGCATTCCTGTCAATAATCCTTGCATTTATGAACCTGCTGCCTATTCCCGCGCTTGATGGCGGACATGTGGCATTCCTGCTTTGGGAGGTCATCACCCGTCGCAAGCCTTCGGAGAAATTCCTGGAGAGAGCCCAACTTGCGGGAATGCTGTTCCTTATAGCACTCCTGCTGTATGCTAATTTCAATGACATATACAGGTTCCTGATTAAATAAAGCATCCTTCATGAAGATACTCCGATTAAAAAAAGGAAAAGAAGAATCGCTCGACCGTTTCCACCCCTGGGTGTTTTCCGGAGCTTTGACCGAACCACTGCCTGAAAATCTTGAAGAGGGAGAGGTTGTCGGTGTGGAAAATTCAACAGGTCGTTTCATCGGCACCGGACATTTCCAGGTTGGCTCCATAGCTGTCAGGATTCTGGACTTCTCAGAGCGTGAGATTGACGCGTCCTTTTTCGCTGAACGGCTTCGAGAGGCTCTTGCCGTAAGGGAAACTCTCGGCTTGAGCCGTCCTGACAACAATGCCTTCCGTCTCGTCCATGGCGAAGGGGACTTCCTGCCCGGACTTGTCGTAGACATATATGGGCCGACCGCAGTCGTGCAAGCCCATTCACCTGGTATGCACTACTGTCGCGACATAATTGCCCGGGAGCTGGTGAATCTCAAGAACATCGACATAAAGAATGTCTATTACAAGTCTGAGACGACATTGCCTTTCAAAGCCCGGCTCGACCCTCAGAATGACTACCTGATAGGAGGCTTCGCCGGCAATGAGGCTGTCGAGAACGGCTTGAAATTCAACATAGACTGGCTGCGAGGCCAGAAGACAGGCTTCTTTGTCGACCAAAGAGACAATCGTTCCCTACTTGAACATTACTCCAAAGGGCGGAAAGTTCTTAATATGTTCTGTTATACCGGAGGATTCTCTGTCTACGCTATGAGGGGAGGAGCCGAGCTGGTTCACTCGGTTGATTCTTCAGAAAAAGCCATCACATTGACAGATGCCAACATCAACCTGAATTTTCCCGGTGATGCCCGTCACAAGTCTTTCGCGGAAGATGCGTTCAAATATCTCGACCGGATGCAACCGGGCGATTACGACCTTGTGATTCTCGATCCTCCCGCGTTCGCCAAACACCGGAGCGCGTTAAGGAATGCCCTGCGTGGTTACCAGAAACTGAACTTCAAGGCGATGGAGAAGCTCGCGCCGGGAAGTCTGTTGTTCACCTTTTCATGCTCACAGGCGGTCAGCCGTGAACAATTCCGTCTGGCGGTATTCTCAGCAGCCGCGCAATGCAGAAGGAAAATCCGAATCCTGCATCAGCTTACCCAACCGGCCGACCATCCCGTCAACATCTATCATCCGGAAGGGGAGTACCTCAAAGGTCTCGTCCTTTACGTCGAGTAAGCCACATCATCAAGAAATCAACTGATACAATATAAAATGAAACTCCATAAATCATTGGTCATTGCCACCGCATTGGCCACCGCCACAACAACAATGGCAAACACTCTTGCCCCCAACAATCCTTCCGGCACCGTCGTTGACCGCTTCGCTGACATCGAGGTTCTTCGTTATGTGGTGCCCGGATTCCAGGATTTGACGCTCAATCAGAAGAAGCTTATCTACTTCCTGACAGAAGCCGCCATCCAGGGCCGCGACATCCTGTGGGATCAGAACGGCAAATACAATCTTCCCTTGCGTCAACTGCTCGAAACCGTCTACACCAATTATGACGGTGACCGCGATTCGAAAGAATTCAAGGCCTTCGTGACTTATCTGAAACAGGTTGAATTCGGCAACGGTGTCTATCATCATTATTCGATGGACAAATTTGTCCCCGGGTTCTCCAAAGCGTGGTTTGCCAACGAAGTGGCAAAACTTGTGAAAGCAAAACAGCTTACGGTAGCCCCCGAAAAACTCGACATCCTCGAAAAGGTAATCTTTGACCCCGAATTTATGCCAAAGAGGGTCAACCAAGCCGCCGGAGAAGATCTCATCCTCACCTCCGCCTGCAACCTGTATGACAATATCTCGCAACCCGAGGTGGAAGCATATTACGCGGCTCTCAAAGACACGACAGACCTGACCCCGATTTCCTATGGACTGAACTCTCGCCTGGTCAAAACACCCGACGGCGTCATCAAAGAGGAGGTCTACAAGCTCGGAGGATACTACAGCGATGCAATAGCCCGTATTATCGAAAATCTTGAGAAAGCCCGCAAATATGCCGAATCCCCTCAACAAGCCGCTGTCATCGACGAACTTGTCAAGTTCTACCGCACAGGTGACCTCAAGCTTTTTGATTCTTATTCCATCCTGTGGACAGAGGATACCGATTCCCAGGTTGACTTCATCAATGGATTCATCGAGAGCTACGGAGACCCCCTCGGCATGACCGGTTCATGGGAGTCAATCGTCAATTTCCGTGACGAGAAAGCCTCGGCCCGCACCAAGACGTTGGCCGCCAACGCCCAGTGGTTTGAAAACAATTCTCCGGTTGACCCCCGTTTCCGCAAACCGGAAGTCAAAGGTGTGAGCGCCAAAGTAATCAACGCCGCGATTCTCGCGGGGGACGCTTATCCATCGACACCCATTGGCATCAATCTCCCCAACGCCAACTGGATTCGCGCCGCACACGGCTCAAAATCCGTAACAATCGAGAATATCACCCGTGCATATGATGACGCATCCCATGGCAACGGATTCAACGAGGAATTTGTCATCGACCAGCCCACCCGCGATCTTCTCGACAAATATCTCTTCATCACCGACAACCTCCATACCGACCTCCACGAATGTCTCGGCCATGGCTCGGGGCGTCTGTTGCCCGGGGTTGACCCTGACGCGCTGAAAGCTCACGGTTCCACCCTTGAAGAGACCCGTGCCGACCTGTTCGCCCTCTACTATCTCGCCGATCCCAAACTCATCGAACTTGGACTCCTCGACAACCCCGACGCGTACAAGGCCGAGTATTACAAATATATGCTCAATGGCCTGATGACCCAGCTCATGCGTATCGAACCGGGCAAAGATGTGGAGGAAGCGCATATGCGCAACCGCAAACTGATAGCAGAATGGGCGTTTGAACATGGCAAGAAAGACAATGTCGTGGAATATGTCGTCAAGGATGGCAAAACCTTCGTGAAGATAAACGACTATGCCAAGCTTCGTGACCTCTTCGGCCAGCTGCTCAATGAAATCCAGCGCATCAAGAGCGAGGGAGATTACGCGGCGGGGGAAGCTCTGGTAGAAAAATACGCTGTCAAGGTTGACCAGCGTCTCCACAAGGAGGTACTTGACCGTTACGCCACTCTCGACATCGCTCCCTACAAAGGTTTTGTAAATCCTGTATATGTGGCAGTAGACGGCAACGGCAATCCCACATCGGATGAAGATAAAATCACCGACGTGATTGTTACTTACGAAGAGGGGTACATTCCCCAGATGCTCCGTTATTCCAAGGATTATTCTCCCCTCACAAAATAACAAGGAGCATAAGCTAACATTAATCAACACCTGAACAAGAAATGCTGACATACAATACTCGGCTCAAGCGACTCGCGATGCCGGAATATGGCCGGAATCTCCAGCAGATGGTCGACCATTGCCTGACAATAGAAGACAGGGAGGAGCGTAACCTCTGCGCCCGCTCTATCATACGAGCAATGGAGCAGCTGTTTCCTGAACTGAAACTACCGGAAAACGCCCACAAAGTATGGGACCATCTGGCCATAATGTCTGACTTCAAGCTCGACATCGACTATCCGGAAGATGTTGTAAAACCTGACGACCTGACCACAACCCCTGAAAAAGTACCCTATGACCAGGGAGTCATCCGTCAGCGCCATTACGGCAGAATCATCGAGCAGATGATTGCCAAGGCCGCGGCAATGGAGCCGGGAGAGGAACGTGACGATATCGTGATGCTGCTTGCCAACCATATGAAGAAGCAGATGCTGGCCCTCAATCCCGACGGGGTGGATGACCGCAAGATTTTCGCGGATTTGGCCATGTACTCAAAAGGTGAACTGCGTCTTGATCCGGAGACCCACCGTCTGCATGAATTTCAGGAAATGCCCAAGCCTCAGACAGGGAAGAAAAAGAAAAAACGTAAATGATTTCCGTCAACGACATACAACCGGTAGGGAAATTTCTCAAACCTCACGGGGTAAATGGAGAAATCTCCATCTTGCGTGACAATGACATTGTAGATTTCAATGACTGTTCATGCATAATCGTCGATGTGGATGGCATCTTTGTGCCGTTCTTCCTCAATTCTGTCCGGCCCAAAGGGACTGACACCGACCTGGTGACCATTGACGGCATCACTGACGACCGTCAGGTGGCACGTTTCACAAACAAAACTGTCTATCTCCTACGCTCTGAGCTTACCGGTGAAGATGACGAGAATGAAGAAGATGGTTTTTATGCCGAGGACTTCGTGGGCTATGATGTCCTGATTGCCGGCAAAGGTAATGTCGGGAAAATAACCGGAATAGAGGACTCGACGGCCAACTATCTGTTTATAGTCGAAACCCCTGACGGGAAAAATTTGTTGATACCAGTAGCGGATGAATTCGTGACAGATGTCAGCCCGGAACAGCATTCCATCGAAATGGATCTGCCCGAAGGACTGATAGAGATTCAGTAATGGCCATCCTGTCGTTTCCGCGCTGACCAGATATTATAATTCAAAAAAACACCTGATATGGAATTTGATGAACTCAGAGCAGTAGCTTTCATAAATGACCGGCTTAAAGAAGCAGGCCGCCAGCCATATCCTGAAGACGAGGTCTTGAACGTCATCGATATGATATGGGATTTTTATGAGGAGAACGGTCTTCTCGATGTCGATGCTGATGACGATGACACCGACGACGATATCGAGCCGGATATGATTGATTACGTCACACGGATGTTGCGCAAAGACAAAGGCGCATCTATTGACGTGGCTGATGTGCCATTGATGGTACGCGCCGAAGTCGATTACGAAGACTCCGTGCTTTAAAATCCTCATATCTCTCTATCCACATTTTTAAACAGTATCTTGATGAGGCCGATATACAAAAACATATTGGCGGCAGCAATTGTCGCGACAGGAAGCTGGCAGTTTGCCGCCGGTCAGGCAACCGCAGCCGCCACCCCTGCCCAGGAGGTTCCAGCCGAAGAGATGACCATCGAACAGACTCTCACTGTCCCGGAGGTTCCCGCGAAGCTCAATCCATTTGTAAAAGGATATATGAAGCGGGAGGCACTTGCTCTTCACAAGGCCGGCTACAAGGTGGAAACAATGAGAAAGGGGGAGATTGTCATCGCGACCATCCCCACTGACAAGCTGTTCGAGCCCAATGACACGGTGTTGTCAAAATCCGCGTCTCAACTCCTGAGGCCATTTCTCCCTTATTTCAAAGTGCCCGGAAAATTCAAGGTAGTGTTGGCCATTCATACCGATGATTCCGGCTCGGATTCCTATCTGTCCTCTTTGTCTGAAAAAAGAATCGTGGCACTGTATGACTATTTCGACAACAACGCGTCATCCACCGACGCGCTGACCGGATATCCGATGGCTGCCAATGAACCACTCAAAGAGAACAATTCTCGCGTAAACCGCGCGGAGAATCGCCGCCTTGAGATTTACATCGTTCCCGACACCGGCTTGATTGAGGAGATGAAAAAATCAAAGTGAGGCTTCCGAAGTCCGCAATCATTTGAAGATAAACCAATTTTTACTAACTTTGCGGTAAAATTCAACCGCAAATCATATTTTTGCAATGGCAAAAGAACTTAAAGACCTGACAAAACGTGCCGACAATTATTCCCAATGGTACAATGACCTGGTAATCAAAGCTGACCTGGCGGAGCAATCCCCCGTCAGAGGTTGTATGATTATCAAGCCTTATGGCTATGCCATATGGGAACGTATGCAGCATACCCTTGATGAAATGTTCAAGGCTACCGGTGTTCAGAACGCATATTTCCCCCTGCTTATCCCGAAATCATTCCTCTGCAAAGAAGCCGAGCATGTCGAAGGATTCGCAAAGGAGTGCGCCGTTGTCACCCATTACCGTCTCAAGAATGATCCTAACGGAACCGGTGTCGTGGTGGATCCCGAGGCCCGTCTTGAAGAGGAGCTGATTATCCGTCCCACCTCGGAGACCATCATATGGAACACATACCGCAACTGGATCAACTCATACCGTGACCTTCCCATCCTCTGCAACCAGTGGGCAAACGTGATGCGTTGGGAAATGCGTACCCGTATGTTCCTTCGCACCAGTGAATTCCTCTGGCAGGAGGGCCACACAGCCCACGCCACACGCGAAGAAGCGGAGGCCAAGACTAAGGAGATGATTGAAGTTTACCGCGAGTTTGCCGAAAAATATCTCGGAATCCCCGTGATTACCGGTGTCAAGAGTGCCAACGAGCGTTTCGCCGGCGCGGTAGACACCTATACAATCGAAGCGATGATGCAGGATGGCAAGGCGCTCCAGTCAGGAACCAGCCACTTCCTCGGCCAGAACTTCGCCAAGGCTTTCGACGTGACTTTTGTCAACCGCGACAATCAGCCTGAATATGTATGGGCCACCTCATGGGGTGTCTCAACCCGTCTGATGGGCGCGATGATTATGGCACATTCCGATGACAACGGTCTCGTGCTTCCTCCTCATATCGCCCCGACACATGTCGTAATCGTTCCCATTTACAAGAACAACGAACAGCGCGATGCCATCACCGCAGCCGTGAATCCCATTATCGACGAGCTCCGCGCTCTTGGCATCCGTGTCAAATATGATGACGCCGACAACCGCCGCCCCGGCTTCAAGTTCGCGGACTATGAGCTTAAAGGTGTGCCCGTCCGTCTTGCCATCGGTGCCCGTGACCTTGAGAACGGCACAGTGGAACTGATGCGCCGTGACACTCTTGAAAAGCAGGTCGAGCCTCTTGAAGGAATAGCCAAGTTTATCCAGAGCTTGCTTGAGGAAATCCAGCAGAACATATATGACAAAGCTCTCAAGCATCGTCAGGAGATGACACGTGAGGTAAACTCCTACGAGGAATTCAAGGAGGAAATCGAAAAAGGGGGCTTCCTGCTTTGCCACTGGGATGGCACCACTGAGACAGAGGAGAAAATCAAGGCTGAGACTAAAGCGACTATCCGCTGTATCCCCCTCAATGGCGACAAGACTCCCGGCAAGTGTATGGTGACCGGCAAACCGTCGGCCCAACGTGTAATCTTCGCCCGAAATTATTGATTCCAACTATGATTGTGGCCGTCGGGAATTACACTGACGGCCACAATCATCTTATCCCCCTGACATATGGCCAAACTGCTGTTCAATCTTGAGCGAACCCAACCGACAGCCACCGTGAAACGTCACGGAGGTGGGATATATGGCGAAATCGTGTTCAAACGGATTGTTGAACGCGGTCTCCCTGTCGAAGCCGTTTACGACTCCTCCAAATGGTTAAATCCGGAGATTGAGGTCCTCTGCCGCGACAATAAGATTCCCCTTCATAATCTGGCTTCCGGCAAGTCAATGCAGCAATTTGTCGACGAGACAAAGGCCGATGTCTTCTATACCCCCCTCCAGCTCCCGGAACTGGCACGCCTTACCGGCTGCC
>URLF01000002.1 GCA_900548705.1 uncultured Porphyromonadaceae bacterium
GGCGGTAGCGGGTGAAGAAACTCCGGGTCATCAGGCCGAGACGGCCAAGCGCCCAGGTCAGCAGCGGTATCTCGAAAGTAACTCCCATCACGAAGAGCATCGACATGAAATTATCCATGTAAGAGTCGAGCGTGATGGTGTTGGGGATGTCAGCCGACAGCTGGTAGCCTGCAAGGAAACGTAGCGTCAGCGGGAAGATTAGGAAATAGGCCGTCGCCATCCCGAGATAGAAAAGTATGTTGCCGAAGACAAACGCCGCCGAGGCGTTGCGCCGCTCATGGGGATAGAGGGCGGGAGCGACAAATCCCCACAGCTGGTAGACCAGCAGCGGGAAAGTGACCACCAGGGCGAGTTGGAACGACAACGACAGGTGGATGAAAAATTGCGACGCGAGTTGTGTGTTGATGAGGGTGACGGAGAAGTCGGTGGTGTCGGGATCGGTCTCCCCCCCGAGGGCCGCGAGGCGGTCAAAGAGAGTGTAGAGCGGGAACGACCCGTGGCAGGGCGCGAGAATCACCGCGTCGAAAATCCTGGGCATCAGGCAGAAAATAGCGACGGCGGCCACTAATAACGTGGCCCCCATCCGGAACAGCACCCCGCGCAGCGCGTCGAGGTGGTCCCAGAAAGTCATTTCTCGGGAATCCGGGGATGTAGCCAAAATGTAGGATAAGGAATTTGGAGGAGCCTCGGGCCCCGCCGGGTTATTTCTTGGAATCCTCCTCCACGGAGTCGGCCGCGTCTTTCAGCTCGCGGGAAGCGTCGTTGAGACCATCCTTGAAGGAACGGACACCTTTGCCGAGCCCTTTCATCAGTTCAGGGATTTTCTTGCCGCCGAAAAGCAGCAGGACAACCAGGGCGATGATAATCCATTCGGAGCCGCCGGGGAGGCTGAGCAGGGGTATGAGGTTGTGGGTCATATGCAAGGGAAATGCGCAAATCTGGAATAATGGATAATGACAGAGGGGGAGGGGCGGGCCGTTATCCCCCTGCCGTGAGAGCAAAGTTACGGCTTTTGGATTGAATTTCATCGAGGTGTGGGATTTTTTTTGTAACTTTGCGCCCGGATTTGAATTTATTAACAGACTGACATATGAAAGCATTCGTGTTTCCCGGCCAGGGCGCGCAGTTTGTTGGTATGGGCAAAGACCTGTACGAGCAGAGCGCCGAAGCCAAGGAGATGTTTGAGAAAGCCAACGATATCCTGGGCTTCCGTATTACCGACCTGATGTTTGAAGGCACCGAAGAGGACCTCAAGCAGACAAAGGTGACCCAGCCCGCCGTGTTCCTCCACTCTGTCATCCTCTCGAAGGTGATTGGTGACGAGTTCAAGCCCGAGATGGTCGCAGGCCACTCCCTCGGCGAACTTTCCGCCCTTACCGCCGCCGGAGCCCTCAGCTTCGAGGATGGACTCAAGCTGGTAAGCGCCCGTGCCCGCGCGATGCAGAAGGCTTGCGAGATCAAGCCCTCCACGATGGCCGCCATCATCGCCCTCCCCGATGAGAAGGTGGAGGAGATTTGCGACGGTGTGGACGGTGTGGTTGTCGCCGCCAACTACAACTGCCCCGGTCAGATTGTGATTTCCGGTGAAATCGAGGCTGTCAACGCCGCCTGTGAGGCCGCCAAGGCTGCGGGTGCCAAACGTGCCCTCCCCCTGAAGGTCGGCGGTGCCTTCCATTCCCCGCTGATGGAACCCGCCCGTCAGGAACTCGCCGAGGCCATCGCCGCCACCGAGTTTCACACCCCCGTGTGTCCCGTCTACCAGAATGTCGACGCCGCTCCCCACACCGACCCCGCTGAAATCAAAGCCAACCTCATCGCCCAGCTGACCGCCCCCGTGCGCTGGACCCAGACCGTGGCCAACATGGTTGCCGACGGCGCTACCGAGTTCGTCGAACTCGGCCCCGGCAAGGTGCTCCAGGGCCTTGTCAGCAAGGTGAGCCGTGATGTCGCAGTCTCCGGCCGTCAGTAAACAGACCAACCATAACTTTGCAATAAAAATCCCGAAGAGCCGTCGCGCTCTCCGGGATTTTCTGTTTCTTGAAGAAGGGGGAAACCGGTCCTGAAGAATGGGCCGACCGGAAGCCTACTCCATGTAATCATGATATGACGACAGGAGCTCCTTGGCCCGGGAAGCGTAACCCGCGGGCACAACAAGGCGCAGCGGCGTCCAGGTATCGGTCATCGGGAGAACCGAAGCCAAGGTCTGGTTGGTGACTTCGCATGGGATGCCGTTGCTGCGCAGCATCCCGGCGGCTATCTCTGCGGCCTGTATTGTCGGGAAATTGCCGATGGCCGTGGTCTGTGAATCTCGTTGGCTGTTCATCGTCTGTTTCTTTGGTTTTTGCAAATATAACAAACAAAAACCGTAAAACCTATATTGATTCAGAAATTATTTTCCATCCCCCTCTGCGGGGCATTATATAATAAAGCCCCGGCATCCGAAAACGCCGGGGCTGAGATTGGGTCAGCGGTTTATTTGCTGAAAACTGTCTTGCGGATGGAGGAGCCTCGCTTCTCGATCACAATCTCTCCCTCCTGGGGGGTGAGAATCCTGATGCCTTGCAGGCTGTAGTATTCAACCTCCCCGGCGGCATCGGCTGAAATTGAGTCGAGTGCGCTCTTGGAGATTACCGTGATGGTGCATTCGGCGGTCACATCGCCACAGGTCACGGTGATTTTCGCTGTGCCTTCGATTACACCTTTGACAACCCCGTCGGCCACGGTCGCCACCTCCTCGTCGGATGATTGCCAGGTCAGGGTCTTGTCGGTGGTGTCTTCAGGCAGCACCTCGGCGGTGAGGGTCACGGTCTCGTCGACAATCACGGTGGCCTCGGTCTGGCTCAGGGTGATTTCGGTGGGAGCGATGCCTCCCACAGCTACTATCTTGGCGAAGTCGCTCCATTCATACCCGGTCTTGTATGACTGGAATCCTGCGGCGGGGACATAGAGGGTGGCCTTTGTGTATGAATCGCTGTCGAATGCCTTGTCGGGGTCGGAGATGAGTGGGGCGGTTTCAGCCTCGCAGGTCACTGACTCCAGATTCCAGCAACCGTAGAATACCAGATTGCCGAGCGACTGGAGCGAAGCGGGAAGCTGCAGGGAGGTAAGTCCCCAGCACCATGCGAAGGTGCGGAATCCGAGTGTGGTGATCCCTTCGGGAATTGAGAGTGTCCCGGTGAATCCCGGACAGCTCACAAACGCCTGTTCGCCGATGGAGGTCAGGCTCTCGCCGAGGGTGAGTTTCCCTTTGAATCCCTCACACATACCGAATGCGAGTGCGCCAATCGAGGTCACGTTGTCAGGGATGGTGAGTGGGCCTGAGAATTTCTCACAACCATAGAACGCGTTGTCGCCGATGGTCTGGAGGTTTGCCGGGAGAGTCAGCCAGCCGAAGAACTTGCTGCACCCGTTGAAGGCTCCGTCTCCGATGGTCAGGATGTTGGCTCCAAGTTCAAGTGAGCCGTTGAACCCGGAGCAGTTGAAGAACGCGCTTTTCCCGATGGCGGTCACCGAAGAGGGTATGGAGAGTGAGCCGCTAAGGCCTGAACAGCTGTAAAACGCGCCGTCGGAGATGGCGGTGACTCCTGTCGGGATAGTCAACGAGCCGGTGAGGCCGGTGCAATTGAAAAAGAGATTGTCCGGGATTATTGTCAGCCCGGAGGGGAGGGTCAGCTGGCCGTCGAATCCAGAGCAGCCCATAAAGGCGCTTGCTCCGATTGAGGTCAAGCTCTGTGGGAGGTTGAGGTCGCCGGTCAGGGACGCGCAGGAGGTGAACGCCCCCGCGCCGATGGTGGTGACCCC
Organism: uncultured Porphyromonadaceae bacterium; assembly: GCA_900548705.1. Classification (GTDB taxonomy): domain Bacteria; phylum Bacteroidota; class Bacteroidia; order Bacteroidales; family Muribaculaceae; genus UBA7173. The sequence goes on from URLF01000002.1 coordinate 3,802, forward strand.
TTCGCCGAATGTCAGTGTGCCGTCAAGGCTGCGGCATCCTGAGAATGCCGATTCCCCGATGGTCTTTACTGATTCGGGGAGGGCTATCGAGCCTTTGAGGCCGCTGCACATCAGGAACGCGTCATCCCCGATGGTGACCACGCTGTTGCCGATGGTGAGGTCGCCGTTGAACCCGAGGCAGGCTGTGAACGCGTTGTTACCGATTGTCGTCACCTTGTCGCCGATGGCCAGCGGGCCGGTGAGGTTCTGGCATCCGTTGAACGCGTCATTCCCGATGATTTCGAGATTGTCGCCGAGGGTGAGGGTCCCGGTCAGGTTGCGCATCCCCTTGAAAGCTCCCGCCTTGATTGACACCACGCGGTATTCCTTGCTGTCGAAAGTTACCGTGGAGGGTATGACCAGGTCGGCGACATCCTCCGTGGGGTCGGTCAGGCCGTCGACTTCGGCTGTGAGAGCCAGCTTGTCGAGGGTGTAGTCGATTTTGCCTACCGTGGTCGAGGCCGCGAACAGGTTGCCGAGATTCTCCGTCGCGTTGTCCTTGACTGTGACGAAGGCGTGTCCCGACGGGGTGTGGGTGAAGTCAGACTCCTGTTTGAAGCCGCAATCCTCGTTGCTGAATGTGAACTTGTAAGGCTTGTCGGCCTTCGGCATCGCGTAGATGTAGAAACCGGTGCCGTCGACCATTCGGGTCGAGCCATATCCGATGCCGGGATAGGGGCCGAACAGCTCAGACCCGTCATCAGCCACGGCGTAGACTTTCAGGCTGTTTTTGTCGGCGTCGATTGTGGTCTGGTTGTCAAGGAAGAGGATGAAATACTCGTTGGTTCCTCCGGCCACGACCTCCTGTATTCCGTTGGCGTTGGCGAGGAGGTAATAGTCTTTGTCCTCGAATGTCACCTCATAGTCGGGTTTGGTGTAACGCCAGCTGTCGGAATACTGGACGTTGGCGGTCTTCCCTATCGCGTCGTCGGGTAGGGGGAATTTGTCATATGTGATTCCATCCACAGTGACCTGCCCTTTGGAATATCCGTCATATCCGAAGTCGAAATATGTCCCGTAGTCGCCGGGTGTGCCGAAGCCATACACATATACGAGCGGACTCTCGAAACAGGTCTGGTTACTGATATAAATGGTCGGGGACGCGTTGGCTTGCAGGGAGCCGAGTCCGAGCGAACCGACCAGACAACAGAGGGGTAAAAGATGTTTCATATCGGTTGGGGTTAAAGATTAGTCCCCAAAGGTATCAAAAAAAGGTTGGTGAATCTTTTGATATGAATCAATAAATTTTACAAAACGCCAAATAATCGGTGGAATTTGTGACATAATGCCAGTGGGTACGGTCTGATGGCACGGTTCTGTCAAGAGCGGCCATAGGCCTTCCTTACCCGTGACAGGGTTTCCTGGGTGATTTTGAGATACTGGGCGATGTGTTTCAGGGGGATGGCGTTAAGAATCTCCTGCGGGCGCCCGTTCAATAATGCCTCATAACGTGACCTCGCATCCCCGGTGCCGAGTATCACATACCGCCTTTCAAGCACATACAGTTGCTCCATCAATACCTTCACTTCCCAGTCGCGGAGTTCGCTGCATCTCGCCAAGAGCTCCTTTATGTCATCAAACGGGACTTCATAGACCATCATGTCGGTTATCGCCTCGATTGAGAATATGGCTGCTTCGCCGGTATGCCATGCGGTGGGGGAAGTCACGACATCCCCCTTGGCTGCAAACCATCTTGTGTCCTCTTTCTCCTCTTTTTCATATAGCCCCCGGCAAAGACCGTCGGAGATGAAAAACACAGATTCGCACTTGGCATCCTGGGTCACGAGGCGGCTGCGCCTGGGATATTGGCGCAAGGTGGCGACTTGTTCAAGTTGCCGGACAACAGCAGGGGACACAGGTTGTACGACCTGCAGGATTTCAGAAAGGCTCATCATGTCAGACATATAGCGAAGTAATGGTGATAACAGCTGCGGAATGAGAAGGTGTTTTCTGGGGGGAGTAACCACAAAGGTAGTCAAACAACCCGATAACGCCAAACCATATGTGGTTAAATTCCGCCGCAAGCCTCTTCCACGCTATATCACAACCCCGAATATGGTAATTAAGATTATTTATGGTTCGGTATTTGTCAAAAAAAACGATTGGGGTCTCTGTTGATTGGCTGGAAAATCGTAACTTTGTGGCGCTATAATGCACTCTCATCTGTCTCCGACATTCCAAATTGAAACGTCTTCAATTCTATATAATATTCCTGTTGATAGGTTTCTTCGTCGCGGCGAGTTTTCTGTCGCGCGACGGAGAAGGCTCGTTGCGTTCTGTCAGGGATGCGGCTGAAAGCCTTGATACCGTTGCCCCGGGGATTATGCCATCCGCTGATATGGAGGGAGTTGCCGGAGATGTGATTCCCTCTTTGCCCGACACTTTGGCTGGAATCGGTATCGACAGTATCGGCCACATCGCGGCTGATTCCATAGAAGTCCCGACGGACTCCGCCGGAGTGAAAAGGGGGGCGTTCGGTGTGGACTCGACATTCTTCACGGTGCGCGACTCCGTGAAGGGCTCCAGAATCAGGCGCACCAAGGCTGACCTTGACAACCAGGTCATCTTCTCCTCAAAGGACTCGATGATAATGGTGGGCCGCGAGATGACCTATATGTATGGCGACGGCCAGATTGACTACGGCGACCTCAAACTTACCGCCGAGGATATCGAGCTTGATATGGCCCAATCCGAGGTGTATGCCGTCGGAGTGGAGGACTCGCTCGGAGAGGTGATAGGTTCGCCAGTCTTCGAGGAGGCCGGGACCGCCTACGAGTCCGGAACGATGCGCTACAATTTCAAGAGCAAGCGAGGATACATCACCAACGTCATCACCCAGCAGGGTGAGGGATACCTCACCGGCGGTACCACCAAGAAGACTGACGGCGAGGACTTTTATGTCGAGAACGGCCGTTACACCACCTGCGACGACCATGAGTGTCCCCACTTCTACCTCCAGCTGACCCGCGCCAAGGTGAGGCCGAAGAAAAACATTGTCACCGGCCCGGCATATATGGTGCTGGCAGGTTTGCCTCTGCCGTTGGCTGTCCCCTTCGGATATTTCCCTTTCAGTGACAAATACGCTTCGGGTGTCATCGTGCCTACATTCGGTGATGACTACAACCGTGGCTTCTACCTCAGCGACGGCGGATATTACTTCGCCATCAACGATTACATAGACCTTGCCCTGACTGGTGAAATCTACACCAAAGGTTCGTGGGGATTGTCGGCCCAGTCGACTTACGCCAAGCGCTACAAGTTCAACGGCCGTTTCAATATCAACTACCTCAAGACAATCAACGGCGAGAAGGGTGATTCCGACTACTCCACGGCCACCAACTTCCAGATTCTCTGGAGCCACTCCCAGGATGCCAAGGCCAATCCCAACATGACCCTCTCGGCATCGGTCAACTTCACGACCTCGGGCTACTCGCGCAGCAGTGTCAACTCATATTATTCGAGCGCGTTCACTGAGAACACCAAGAGTTCGACCGTCAACATGACCTACCGTTTCCCCGAATCGAAGTGGCAGCTCTCGACATCGCTCAATGTCTCGCAGCGAACCCAGGACTCCACCCTCGCGGTCTCATTCCCGAATGTCAATGTCTCGATGTCGCAGACCTATCCCTTCAAGCGCAAGAAGGCTGTCGGGGATGAGAAATGGTATGAGAAAATACGCATATCATATTCCGGACAGCTCCAGAACTCGCTGACAGCGCAGCAGGATGTCTTCTTCAAGAAGTCGCTGATTAAGGACTGGCGCAACGGTATGAAGCACAATATCCCTATCTCGGCCACATTCAATCTCTTCAAGTATTTCAACCTTACCCCGTCGATCAATGTGACCGACCGAATGTATACCTCGAAGATTCGCCGCGAGTGGGATCCCGCAAAGTCCGCCGAGGTGACCGACACCACATACAGTTTCTACAACGTATGGGATTTCACTTCATCCGTGTCGCTCGACACCAAAATCTACGGTTTCTTCCAGCCTCTGCCGTTCCTTGGCGACAAGGTGAAGATGATACGCCATGTGCTGACCCCCACCATCTCTTTCTCCTACGCCCCTGACTTCTCCTCCCCTTGGTTCGGCTATTACGGCCAATATTCCTATGTCGATCCTGACGGGCGTTCACAGAGCCGCAAATACTCCATGTTCCCCAACGGCCTTTTCGGAGTGCCCGGTCAGGGTGAGACAGGTGCGGTCTCGGTCTCGCTGTCAAACAACTTGGAGATGAAGGTCAAGACCAACGACTCCATCGGGGAGAAAAAGGTGTCGCTCATCGAGAACTTCACAATCTCGCAGAGCTACAACTTCGCCGCCGACTCGCTCAACTGGAGCAACATCAACACCTCGATATTGCTGCGTCTGACCAAGCAGTTCAACCTCAACCTCAACGCCACATGGGATGTCTACACCTACCAGCTCAACTCGGCGGGGAATCCCGTCAGGGTCAATATCCCGCGATGGAAAGCCGGAAAGGGGTGGGGTAAACTGTCATCCACCGGAACCTCATTCTCATATACCTTCAACAACGACACATTCAAGCGTGGCGACAAGAAAGGTAAAGGGAAAGGGGACAATGACAACACCGGCGGCACTGACGACAATGGCCAGTCATCCTTCGACAATACAGGTACGGATGGACGCCCGAGAGGTCCCCGCGAGGATTCGGGCGACGGCGACCTGCAGCTCGACAGCGACGGCTATGTCCCATGGAGTGTCCCCTGGAGCCTGACCGTGAACTATTCAATCAACTACGCCTACGGCGAGTTTGATTACGATAAGCTGGAATATAAGGGTAAGTTCACCCAGAACCTGAGCCTTTCGGGCAATATCCGACCCACCAAGAACTGGGAAATTTCGGCTACCGCCTCATATGACTTCCAGCAACATAAGCTCGCCTATATGAACCTCAACGTGTCGCGCGACCTCCACTGCTTCACAATGAGGGCATCCGTGATACCGGTCGGGCCATACAAAAGCTACAACTTCCATATAGCCGTGAAGTCGTCGCTACTGTCCGACCTCAAATATGACAAACGCTCCTCTCAGTCCAACGGTGTACAATGGTACTGATCTCTCCCCGCGATGGAGGCTCCAGGCGTAACCGTAATCCTCCATTGTCATCTGTTTTACGGCCGTGACGGCCGATTGTGATTCCTGTTCATACGCTAATCAATTAATCCATATTCTTTTTACAATGAAGAAAAGCAATTCGCTGCTGTTAGCCGCGTTGATGGCGTCTGTGACAGTGGCCTCCTCAACCGGGGCTCCTTTGTCACCGCAGAATGCCAGAACCGGCATAGGCTCCGCATATGAGATCGCGGTGCCTGCCAAGACCGCAGTCTCCCATCTCCCGAAGATGAAGACTGTCTCTTCCACTCCAGTCAAAGGCTTGCGAAAGGTGGTTTCCCCTGCCGAGATTCGCCGTAACACCGCTTTGCGTTCGGCTACCACCGCTTCCCGTTCGATTGCCACCGATGTCGATTTGCGTGGATGTGTGCTTTACCCCAACTCCATGCTCGGATTCTATACCTTCCCGAAAGTTGACGGCGGGGAATTCATCCCTTACGGCACCACCGACCTGGTCGCTGTAATCAATGGGGGAGGTTACGACGACGGTGAAGGACAATACCACGGAGTTTTCTATCAGACCGCTTCGACCGGCAGCATCGTGTCGGTCACCATCTTTCATCTCGACTCCGAATCGCTTGACATCATCGACAGCCAGACTCTCTCGGACGGAGGTGAGATGATCGCTGACGATGTTGCCATGGACCCCGTGACCGGAGATGTCTATGGCTGTTATCTCACTGGCGAAGGCCGCTGCTGGGGTAAGGGTGACTACACCACCGGTGTGCGCACCGCCATCCGCGACCTCCAATCGTATGAATACCTTGCCGGTGTCGGATGTGACAGCCAGGGACAGTTCTACGGTGTGACCGTCGGTGGAGATTTCGTCAGGATTGACAAACTCACCGGCGAGTTTGAGACCGTCTCACAGCCCAATATCCCCTATGAATATATGGCCGGGGGATGTGTCGACACCACTCACGGAAAATTCCTCGTGTCTTACAACACCTCAGGCGATGGTGCCGGTATATATGAGATCGACCTCGCTACTGGTGCCGCTTCCCGCGCGGTTGATTTCCAGAAGGACATCGTTACAGTGGGGCTTTATGTCGGCCCGGCTCCTGTCGACGAGAAAACCCCTGCGGCTCCCGAGCTTACGGTCTCGGCTCCCGAAGGCTCCATGACAGTAAGCTACACCATCACCATGCCTGCCACCCTCCGCGACGGCACACCCCTGACCGGAGACCTCGATTATACATTGTTGGTAGTCGGTGAGGCAAAAGTCCAGGGCACTGCCGCCGCGGGTACGACCGTATCCGGTGAAGTGCAGGTCGCGAAGAGCGGTATGACCGATTTTGTCGCCCAGGTTTCCAACGCGGCCGGTCAGTCGCCCCGTACCCGCAAGACCATCTATGTCGGCAAGGGAATGCCCTCCATGCCGGGCAATGTGACCGCCTCTTGGGCCGACGGCAAGATGAAGATTGCCTGGGACGCCGTCACAGAGTCAATGGATGGCGGGTATCTTGACCCCACCGGTGTCACCTACACAGTCTCACAGGGTACTGATGTCCTGGCTGACGGTCTGACTGCTCCGGAATATGAGTTTGACTTCCCCGCTCCCGAGGTGCGCGAGTCATACACATTCAATGTGATAGCCAACTATGATGGCAAATCCTCCGGTGTCGCCGAGTCCGATGTGGTTTGGGTCGGCTCTTACCCCCTGCCGTTTGAGACCCAGTTCAACACCTACACCGTGCTTGATGATTACGGCTACACAATTGTGGATGCCAATGGCGACGGCAAATGCTGGATGATGAGAGGTTTCGCTGCCGGCGTGTTCCTTGCCTATAACTCATCGATGGATGCCGATGACTGGCTGATCACACCTCCTGTGAAGCTTGAGTCCGGGAAGGTATATCCTTTCTCAATTGTCACCCATGCTGAAAGCAGATATGATGTGGAGACTATCGAGGTCAAGGCTGGACGGGGTGTCACACCTGAGGATATGACCATTCAGGTGGTTGCTCCCACAGATGTGTACGCGCTTCAGAGCAACCCCGTGACCCTCAATGGTGTCATAGTTCCTAATGCTGACGGTGATTACAATGTCGGCGTGCATGGAATCTCTGAGAAATACAAATATTGGCTCACAGTCCTCTCGCTTTATGTCGGAGAGGGCCTCGATGCTGCCGCTCCCGATGTCGCTACTGAACTTGTCATTGTTCCCGAGGCTACTGGTCTGCCTTCTGTATCCGGCAGTTTCCGTCTCCCCTCCAAGACTGTGGTAGGGGAAAACCTCACAGGCACTGTCGAGGCGGAGGTCAAGTGTGGCGACCGTCTTGTGGCCACTCCCGGCTCTGTGGTGACATTCGATGACAACCTTCCCGCAAAAGGCTCATATACCTACACCGTGACCGCCAAGAGCGGCCAGTTTGCCGGTTCATTCATCTCCTCGACCGTCTATGTGGGTCCTTATGCCGCTTCCGCTCCCTCCTCCGCCAATGTGGTTGAGACAGCCGAGGCCGGTATGGTGACCGTTTCATGGGGCCCCGTGACCACCGATGTCAACGGCAACACCCTTGATGCGGCGAATGTCACCTATATGGTCTACTCCATTGATGAGGATAAGAACCTGACTCCGGTCTTTGACACCAATATCTCAGGCAATGAGGTGACATTCAAGGCTGTGGCGGATGTGGCAACCCAGCAGTTCATCCAGTATGCCGTCAAGGCGTTCAACCGCGATGCCGAATCTGAGACTGCCGCCACCACACCGATGATTCCTGTCGGTGAGGGCTATGCTATCCCGATTACCTATTCCGGCAGCGCCGAGATTACTTACCAGCTTATGAACACCAGTGCCCAGGGCCGTGGTTTCTGGGATGTGTATAGCCCCGACAATCTTGATGATGGCCCCGAACCTGTCGCTTCCTTCGACTACTTCGGTTGCTACGCAGGTTCCAGTGAGGCGTATGGCGACCTCTCCACAGGTAAAATCAACCTTGTGTCAGCCCTCCGTCCCGAGTTGTCCTTCTACACCTACACCCTCAATGAGTCTGACGAGAACTTCGTCGAGGCGTTTGTCATCGTCGACGGAGAGACCGTCAAGCTTGGCCGCGCGCTCCATTCCGAGATGCAGCCGGGCAAGTGGACAAAAGTACGCTACTCCCTCCTGCCTTACGTTGGCAAGAATATCCAGGTGATGATTCGTGCCGTCGCCAAGACAATGGCCTACACTCTGGTTGATGAGATAACCGTCAAGGAAACTCCTGACAAAGATCTCGCCGCCCTCCGCATTGAGGCCCCCGAAAAGGTCAATGCCGGTGAGAAATTCCACATAAATGTCACTGTGGCCAACCAGGGTTGTGAGACAGCTTCCGCTTTCGAGGTCAACCTCTATCGTGACGGCGACCTGCTCGACACCCGCAATATTTCCTCCCTCGAAGCCGAAGGCAACTTGCTGGTTGAGTTCAACGACATGCTTTCTTACTTCGATGCTGAGCCTCAGGCTTTATATTCAGCCGAAGTTGTGTTTGACGGCGACAAGGACTCCACCAATGACGCGACCGATGAGGTGGCTGTCCTCCGTGCTGTCTCCGAGCTTCCTGCTGTTACCGACCTTGCCGGTGAAATCACTGCCGAAGGTAACCGTCTTACCTGGAGCAAGTATGAGATTGGCGACCTTCAGGGTGTGGAGATGACCGAAGACTTCGAGACCGCCACCCCCTGGACCAGCGAGTTCAACGGCTGGACATTCCTTGATGTCGATCAGAAGCCTGTCAGCACGATGGGATTCATGTCGATTGACTTCCCCAATATCCAGTCAGGGGTGACCACTTCCTCATTCTTCGTTTACAACCGTAAGGAGTCAGCACCCTACAACTCCTCTATGGCCGGACATAGCGGCGAGCAGTCAATCGTGGCTCTTTACAACGCCAATCGCGAGCAGAACGACGACTGGGCGATTTCGCCCCGCCTGAGCGGCGACGCGCAGACAATTGCCTTCTACGCCCAGAGCTTCCGCTCCACCTCTCCCGAGGCAATCGAGATTCTCTACACCACCGAGGATTCCCTTGATCCCGCCGACTATGAGTTTCTCGACAGCGACGACGCGGTGCCCGCTACCTGGACGAAGTATGAGTATGACCTACCTGAGGGTGCTCTCCACTTCGCCATCCGTTACGTCTCCACCGACACATACATGATTATGATTGACGATATCACATTCACTCCCGACCCGACACTCTCGGCCCCGACATTTGTAGGCTATGACATTTACAGGGATGGAGTGAAAATCAACGATGCGCCTGTGGCGGAGAATGAATATCTCGACACCGAGGCCGGTGACGGCAACCACACCTATCACGTGGTCGCCAAGTTTGCCGAAGGAGACTCCGAGTTGTCCAACCCTGTCTCACTCGGTCAGTCGGCAATCGACACCATCGGAGCCTCGGCAGTCAAAGTCTGCGTCGAAGACCGCGACATCGTTGTGACCGGTGCCACCGGACAGACAGTCACCGTGGTCAGCGTTGACGGCAAGGTGATAAGCCGCACTGTCGGCGACCTCCGACTGACCGTCACCCCCGCCGTCTACCTCGTGACCGTCGGCACCACCACCTCCAAGCTCCTCGTGAAGTAACTCTTCCCGTTTAATACCTCCTTCAAGGGCATTGCATCCATCCCCGGAATCCGGGGCAAATGCAATGCCCTTTTTAGCTGCAAATGAAAAAGCCGGCGTGTCAACGAAGATGAATGTTGACATGCCGGCTTTGGCTTGTTGTAAAATGTATGTGGAAATCAGTGGGAATTCTGGAAGGCGGTGGGGGAGAGGCCGGTGAGGTTCTTGAAGTATTTGCCGAAGGAGGACTGGTTGGAGAAGTTCAGCTCATAGGCGATTTGCTGGACATTCTTTCCGGAGTAGCGCAGCAGGTTTTTCGCTTCCTGGATGACATACTGGTCTATCCATTCTCCGGCGGATTTGCCTGTGGCTTCCTTTATCACCAAGGACAGGTATTTCGGGGAGATATACATCTTCTCAGCATAGAAGCTGATGGCGCGTTGCGTGCGGTGGTACTCGCGGACGAGCCGCAGGAATTTCTGGACGTAGGTCAGTTTGCGGGAATGGGTGTGGCGGCTGTTGTCGCGTTCGGCAGCCTCTTCTCCGAAGGCCATGATCTGGTATCCGGCGGCGGAGACAAGTGCGCGGGCGATATAGCGGTTGTAATTGTTTTGCTCGGCGGCGTTGAGATGGAGCAGGTCGAAATAGCGCAGCAGTAGCGAGACCTTGTCAGGGTCAAGTTCCAGCACCGGGGATGAGGTGGTGAAAATCGAGGTGTTGATTGCGTTGAGGTCGATGTTGATGTCATGGGCGAACTTGTTGGAGAGGAACAACAGGTATGCCTCAAGTTCTTCACCCTGCCAGTCGAGAGGCTTGAACACTGTCTCCGGGGGAATGAACAGCAGCGAGTTTGGAGCCACATCAATCTCGTCGAGGTTTATTATGATGCGCAGATGGCCTTTGGCGCAGATACACATCGTCATGCCGTCGAATCTCCGCGCGACCGGAGCCTCGAACTTGTCGTTTGAGCTTGTGACGCGTGTCAGTATGTAGTCATCTCCCAGATGGATATAATTGTCCGATACTTTCTCAAGGATGGAAAGCTGGGAGAATCGTATGGGAGTCTCTCGGAATTTCGGAGTATGCTTCATAAGGCAATGAATGGATTTTGGTGACTAAACCGGTACAAAGATACAGGTTTATTCCCGAAACGGCCAATAAATTTGCCTAAAATTCGCGAAATAGACCGCAAAAACGGAAATACTTTCCATAAAAAAAGAAATCAGGTTGCCTCAGGCCGGGGACGGTTCACTTGTGGGAGGGAGCGTCGGATGCGGCCTCGTTGCGGCGACGGTCGGCGGCTATTAGAAGGAACACGATGATGCCCCCGATGATGAAGGTCAGGGTCTGGGCGGCTATGACGGTGTTGCCGAATGCCGCTCCCGCCGTGAGGAATGCCTTATGGGCGGCGGGATTGACTGAGGCCGATACCGCAGCCGGGGCGAACAGTTGCAGCCCGAATATGAGGGCTGTCTGATACGGCCCGATGCCACCGTTGGAGGGGATGCCCATGGCTATGGTGGTCAGCATGTAGCATATTATGGCTACTATGATGCCGTTGGCCTCAAGCAGCTCACGGGTCATGGGGAAGGCGAAGAACGCCACATACAGTTGCAGGAAGTAGCAGCTCCAGAGTATGGCGGTCAGCAGCAGCCATTTTCCTTTGCCGTCCATCTTGGCGATGGCGGCGAATCCCTCCCATATCCCTTTGAAGAAATTCCGCACTCCGGAGATGAATTTCCCTTTGCCGAATCTCAGCAATGCCCAGCATACGATGGCTGCGGCCGCGAGACCTCCCCATACCCAGGGTGATGTCAGCAACGACGCGATTTTATCGTATGCGTCAGGATAGGTGTGGACAAACTTTATGAATGGCGCGGAGGCGAAGGCGAATGTCAGCAATGTCAGCAACGCCACCACGACGGTGTCGGCCAGACGGTCGGCGATCATAGACCCGAACACTTCAGGGAAGGGGGCTTTCTGGCGGTAGGCGATGTAGCCTGACCGCCACACCTCGCCAAGGCGCGGGAAGACCACGTTGAATGAGTAGGTGCCGAAGATGGCATAGAACAGTATCCTGAACGGAGGCCTGACATTTATCGCCTTGAGCTGTATCCCCCAGCGGGCAGCCCTTACCACGATGGGTATGAGCCCGATCAGAAGATTGAGACCTATGAACCAGAAGTTGCATTCCTCCCTGATTATCCTCATCATCTCCTTGAAGTCGATGTCGCGGAACAGGGCCACACACAGGCCGACACTGATGGCCAGGGGTATGCCGAATTTCAGGAGCTTGCTTGCCAGGCTCCCTTTGTGAAGTTCGTTAGTGGGTTGGTTTGTATCAGGGTTCATCGTTTAGGGTCTGTCGTTTTGGCCGGACGGCGGAAAACAGGTCGGCTCAGCGTCGTCTGGCGAAAAATGATTTCATAAGCTCGCCGCATTCCTCGGCCAGCACTCCACGGGTGACTGTGGCCTTGGGGTGGAACGGGCCTCGGGGTGCGCCGGAAGTCATGACCGCATAGCCCCGTTTGGGGTCGTCGGCTCCGTAGACTATCCGGCCTACCTGGGCCCATCCTATCGCTCCGGCGCACATCAGACACGGTTCGACGGTGACATAAAGTGTCGCCTCCGGGAGGTATTTCCCTCCGAGGGTCTGGGCGGCGGCGGTGAGGGCGAGCATTTCGGCGTGAGCGGTGACATCGGTGAGCTGTTCTGTCAGATTATGGCCGCGACCGATGATGCGGCCTCCGGCCACAACCACCGCGCCGACCGGAATCTCCCCGGCGTCGAATGCCGCCCGGGCCTCAGCCAAGGCCGCCGACATGAACCTCTCGTCATCTGTCATAACTCCAAGCCTATGATGTTAATAAACATTTCGCAGGGACAAAGTTACGAAATAAGTTGGGAAATTTCCCCGGATATGCTTGCCGAATCAGAAGAATTTATTTAATTTTGGCTTCCTAACCTCTTACCAGTTAACCAATGAAAAAAAAATTAGCGATCTACAAGAATGACCCCTGGCTTGAACCCTATGCTCCGGCCATTGAAGGACGTCATCAGGATGTCCTCCGCAAGGAAGCCGAGCTGACCCAGGCCTGCGGGACGCTTAACGATTTTGCGAACGCACATAAATATTTCGGACTTCACCGTGTAAGTCCCCGTGGCGGCTGGGTGTTCCGCGAATGGGCCCCGAATGCCACTTCCATATGTCTGGTGGGAGATTTCTCCGGCTGGGAGGAACGTCCCGAATTCCAGCTCACACCGGTCGGCAACGGGGTGTGGGAGGTGAAGCTCCCCGCCAAGGCTCTGAAAAATGGCCAGCTCTACAAGATGAGGGTGCATTGGCCCGGCGGAGAGGGTGACCGTATTCCCGCCTATGCCAACCGTGTCGTCCAGGATGAGCAGACAAAGATTTTCTCCGCACAGGTGTGGCAGACCGCCCCTTACGAGTGGAAAATCAAGGAATTCGTGCCCGATACCCGTCCGCTGCTTATATATGAGTGCCATATCGGTATGGCCCAGCAGGAGGAGAAGGTCGGAAGCTATGTCGAGTTCCGCGACAAGATTCTCCCCCGTATCGCCGCCGACGGCTACAATGCCATACAGGTGATGGCGATTCAGGAGCATCCCTATTACGGGTCGTTCGGTTATCATGTCTCATCATTCTTCGCCCCATCCTCTCGCTTTGGCACCCCCGAGGAGCTGAAGAGCCTCATCGACCGCGCCCATGAGCTGGGAATCGCCGTAATCATGGATATCGTCCATTCCCACGCTGTCAAGAATGAGAACGAGGGTCTCGGGCGACTTGACGGTACACGCAGTCTCTATTTCTATCCCGACCACCGTGGAGAACATCCGGCATGGGATTCCCTCTGTTTCGACTATGGCAAGAACGAGGTGCTGCATTTCCTGCTCTCCAACTGTAAATACTGGCTTGAGGAATTCAAGTTCGATGGTTTCCGTTTCGACGGCGTGACCTCCATGCTCTATTATGACCACGGGCTTGGAAAAGCGTTCGGCGGCTATGGCGACTACTACGACGGAGGCCAGGACACCAACGCGATAACCTATCTCACTCTTGCCAACCTACTGATACATACTGTCAATCCCCACGCTATCACCATTGCCGAGGAGATGAGCGGTATGCCCGGCCTTGCCATCAAGTTCAAGGATGGCGGTATCGGCTTCGATTACCGCATGGCTATGGGTATCCCCGATTACTGGATCAAGACCCTCAAGGAGAAGAAGGATGAAGACTGGCATCCGACATCCATTTTCTGGGAGCTGACCAACCGCCGTTACGAGGAGAAGACCATCTCTTACGTCGAAAGCCACGACCAGGCTCTTGTCGGAGACAAGACAGTGATTTTCCGTCTGATTGACAAGGAGATGTACTGGCATATGATGGTCGGCGACGAGAACATGATGGTGACACGCGGCATTGCCCTTCACAAGATGATTCGTCTGGTCACCCTGGCTACAATCAATGGCGGTTACCTCAACTTCATGGGTAATGAGTTCGGTCATCCCGAGTGGATTGACTTCCCGCGAGAGGGTAATGGCTGGAGCTACAAGTATGCCCGCCGCCAGTGGGATCTGGTTGACCGCGAAGACCTCCAGTACAAATATCTCAACGCCTTTGACAATGCGATGGTCGAACTGGTGTCGGGGGTGAACAACTTCCAGTCGCTTGCCATTGAGAAGCTGTGGGAAAAGGATGACGACCAGGTGCTTGCGTTCCGTCGCGGCAATCTCATCTTTGTCTTCAACTTCTCCCCCTACAAGTCATTCAATGGTTACGGCATCCTTGCTCCCGCCGGGAAATACAAGGTGGTGCTGTCATCCGACTCTCCCCGTTTTGGCGGATTCGGCAATATCGACGAGAAGGTGGAACATCTGACCATCCACGATCCTCTCTACCAGCCGATTGGCAAGGAGTGGCTCAAGCTGTATCTCCCTGCCCGTTCCGCACAGGTTCTGCGTATGGTGCGCACACCCCGCAAGAAGTCCTGACAATCTAAGTAAACAATAAAAGTGAATATGAATTTTCCGGTTTGCGGGCACACGCTGTGAAGCGTTGACGCAAACCGGAAAAATATTGACCCGAATGGAAAAGACACCGACACGTCCGCTCTTCGAGGGGACGGAAGATGAACTTAAAGAATTGCTCGACCGGGAGGCCCGCAGGTTCAATACCCCCGATTTCATCGATGCCGACCCGGTGCAGTTTCCCCGTAAATTTCAATCTCTTCCTGACATAGAGATTGTATCGCTGCTGGCCTCGACCGTGGCATGGGGCAACCGCAAGATGATATGCTCCAATATCACCAAGATGTTGACACTGATGGACTGGTCGCCCGCGACCTGGCTGCTCGACAAGGTGTATGAGGAGTTGCCAGATATGAACATCCACCGCACATTCTTTGCCCGTGACCTGAGGGCGTTCATGCGCGGACTCTACCCGATATACCGTGACCACGGTTCTTTGCAGGAGTTTGCCCGGAAGAAAAACATAGGTGATACGGAATATCCCGCATGGGCGTTGGCTGAGGCCATCAATGCCTCTTTGGAAGAGGAGAACCGAGGAATTGCCGACGTGAACCTCTCACGCTGCCTTCCTCAGAATCTCAAGACCACCGCGCTCGAACGTCTGAACATGGCCCTCCGTTGGCTTGTGCGTGACGACGGCATTGTCGATATGGGTGTGTGGGATGTCATCAAGCCCTCCCGGCTGTTCATTCCCCTTGATGTCCACGTCGGAGACACCTCCCGCGAACTCGGGCTGCTTCACCGCAATGCCAACGACCGCCGTTCGGTCGAGGAGCTGACCGCCACCCTCCGCCGTTTCAATCCCTCCGATCCCGTCATCTACGACTACGCCCTCTTCTCCCTCGGCCTCCCCTCCAACAGCCAACTACCATAACGGAAAAACCGCCAACTACCATAATGAAAATCGGCCAACTACCATAACAGAAAACCGCCAACTACCATAATGTATTTTCGTAAATGATTGATTATTAGATTAATTATGATGGAGGAGATTGGCGCGGATTATGGTGGAGGAAACGGGGTAGGATGACTGGAGATGGCGGAGCGTTTCAGGGGAGATGGCGGTGGTGTCTCCGGCGATATGGCCGGTGATGTCGATGGCTGCTCCGGGAGCGTCGGGAGAGATTGCAGAGATGCCAAGGCCGGGGATGCCGGGGGCAGTGATTCCGGCGAGGTCGAGGATGGTGGGGTAGATGTCTACCTGACCCATTACCTTGTCATACCTGCCGGGGTGGGGGGAATTCAACACAATCATCGGCACGAACGATTCTTTGTCGACCAATGAGGCGAGCCGGGAAGAAGACTCGCGTATCGGGCCACGCCATGAAGCAAGCCCCTCATGGTCCCCGACAATTACAATCATTGTCTTGTCGGCATCGGGACGTGAACGAAGGTAGCTGACAAACTCACCTATGGCATTGTCGGTGTAGTTGATGGCGGTGATATAGTCTCCCAACGGCGCGGGATAATTGTCGGACAGTTTTATTCTCCGGTGTTCTTCGGGAATCGTGAAAGGGAAATGGCTCGAATAGGTGATGACTTCCACGAGGGCTTTCTCCCCCTCAGGCCATATTTCCCCGCTCTTCATCTTCTCGACGACCTGACGCAGGAAACTGCCGTCGGATGGGTTGCGGGGATGGCCGAATGACTCGGATGAATCCCAGCTGTCGCGGAACCTGGCCTCATCTATCCCGAAAGATTTCGCCACCGCTCCCTGATTCCAGGTTGTGGCGCGGTCTCCGCTCAGCAGGTAGCTCTTTTTCCCGCTGTCAGCTCTCAGTTCCTTGGCCAGATGCGGGTAATCCTGCTCAGGGAACCGCATCGAGTAAACATAATCGGGCATCGGAAGGAGTCCGGCGGTCATCAGCAGTTGCCCGTCGATGCTTCGTCCCGGTCCTACTTGCGACAGCACGCATGGCGCGAACCATGTGGAGGCGGTGTCAGCCAACAGACGGTTTAGGCACGGGGTGATTTCTTTCCCCTCCACGCTTTTCTGCAACGGCCACGCCTCCAGCGACTCGACGATTATCATCACCACATTGTCAGGTTTGTAAGCCATCGGCGGGATGGAATCGCCATAAAACGACTCCCCATCCTTGAGCCATTGACGCGCGGAGGCAATCTCCTCTTCCGAGACAGGGCGGTTGCTTTCCAGGAGGTCGGCGAGGATGCTGAGCGGAAGGGTGTAGACAACCGGAGGAGTGGCCCTGTAATAACATTCCTCTTTCAAGTGGTCGATATGCCTGAACAAACCTCCGTAAGGCAATACGCAGACCATACACGCCACAGCCCCGGTCAGGAGTGTGGCTACATATGCCCTTACGCCGCGCTTGCGGGGCTCCCTGGCGGTTGCCGGACGTCTCCCCATAAGGAGGAGTGTCAGGAATGTAATCAGCGGAAACAGCAGGTCGGCAAGACGGAGGGAGTGGCGTATCGCGTCGCCAAACTCCGCCACATTGCCTGCCAGAAAATAACTGGCCGGAGGTATCGGCCCGAAATATGTGCGGCAATACATCAGGTTTGCTATCGCCAGCAGGTCAGCGACTGCCAGCCCAACTCCCATCAGCCATCTGCCGCGCGAGATTGCTGCCGGCATCGCCATCAGCAGCGCGAGCAACGCCCCGAAGAGATATGTGGCCGCGAAGCCAAGTCCACGGAAAGATGTCGCCATGCTCCACAGCAGGTCGAATGTCAGTATGGTCACGAAACAACCCGCCCACGCGATGGTGAACCGGCGTGTCCATAAGCTTGTCGGAAACAGTTTGCGGAGGGAGAATCCTTTCAGTGTTTGTCGCATTATAGTCAGTGCTTTATGCCGCAAAGTTACAAAAAATGGGCATAAAGCACTGAAATATCTTCCGTGATTTTACCGGATTCCCGGGGATTGGCATGTCAACGCAGGCGCAGATAGGAGTAGCCGAAACGTTCGGCAGCAGCGCGGTCGAGCTCCTCGCGGAAAGCGGGGTCGGCCACAGAGATAAGGAGCTTGGCGCGTTCAGGCAACGATTTGCCCCGCAGGTTGACAGCTCCGTGTTCGGTTACGACATAGTTGGTCTGGAAACGGGTGGTCACCACACCTGCCCCCGGTGTCAATACCGGTTTGATTTTGGAGATACCCTTGGTTGATGAGGTCATCGCCAGGAATGACAGGCCCCCTTCGCTGCGCGACGCGCCGTACACGAAGTCATGCTGTCCTCCCACACCTGAGAAAAGCCGTTGGCCAATCGAGTCGGCGCATATCTGGCCGGTAAGGTCGATTTCCAGGCAGGAGTTGATTGACATCACCTTGGGATTCTGGGCTATGATGAACGGGTCGTTGGTCCAGGCCACATCCTTGAATATCATATCCTTGTTGTAATCCATCAGGTCGTAGAGACGGCGTGAACCCAGCGCGAGACAAGCAACCGACTTCCCGGGATATACCTTTTTCAGGGAGTTGTCGATGATTCCTTTCTCAATGAGGGGCAGCACACCGTCGGTCATCGCCTCGGTGTGGAGTCCCAGATGCTTATGGTTTTCCAACGCCCTTATCACGGCGTTGGGTATGCCACCCACACCAATCTGTAGGGTCGCCCCGTCGGGGATGATTTCCGCGATGGCGTTGCCGATGGCGGTCTCCTTTTCCCCGGGGATGGCGGTAGGCACCTCCACCAACGGGTCATCCACCTCCACGGCGGCATCGATTCTCGACACATGTATCACCGGGTCGCCATATGAGAAGGGCATATGGGGATTGATCTGGGCTATCACAATCCGGGCGCATTCGGTGGCGGAGGTGGCCAGGTCAGCCGACACCCCGTAGCTAACATATCCCTCCTCGTTCGGGCGGGAGCAGTTGAGCAACACTACATCCACCGGCCATGTCCCGTCGCGGAACAGTCCCGGCACCTCCCCGAGGAAGCGGGGAGTGGAGGCTCCATACCCCTCGTTTATCCATTTCCTGACATTGTTGGAGACGAAACAGGTGTCGACAAGGAAGGAATCCTTGTACTCCGGTTTGCAATAGGGGGCTTCGCGCTCTGAGACGGAAAATCCGGAATAGAGGACGACACCCCTCAGCTCGTGGCCACGGCGTGTCATCGCTGCCACCAGAGTCTCCGGGATGGAGGTGGAGCCTTGTATGTAGATATGGTCGCCGCTCTTTATCAGCTTTACAGCCTCGTCGGCCGACCGCCATTTCAATTCATTGTTCATAGGTCACAGTTCGTAATCGGCTGCGGGCAGAAATCACTGCTTGCAGGGATGGTCGTGGTGGAAAAGCGCCAGACGTTCGCCAAGGCGTTTCAGTATCTCGGGGGAGTTGAGCAGGGAGACGCAGACGCGCACACCCTCCTGGCGGCTTCCGGTCGAGGGGAGTGATATGGTCGATACCCCATAGCGCAACAGTTCGCTCTGGAGTTCGGCTCCTGTCATGCCGGGATAGCCGACCGTGAAGAAGAAACCGTCGGAAATCGGCTCCTCCCCGTCGAGGGCATAGACCAGATGGAAACCGTTGTCGAGGAACAGTTTTTTTGCGATTCCTGCCCGGCGGCCATATTCGCGAGTCTCCGCCACGAAGTCGAGTTTCCCCTCAACGGCCTTGCGCAGCATCGCCGCGTAGGCATGCTGGGCGGAGTGGGCGGTGCCTGATGACGCGCAGTACAACACACCATAGATATACGCGTCAAGGAATGTCGGCATCTCATAGAATTTCTCCAGGAATTCATAGCGGCGGTCAGCCACGGCGGGTGAGACACAGACAATCGAGATACGCTGTCCGGCATAAGAGAAAATCTTGGAGGCTGATACCAGCAGTATGCAGCGGTCGGTGTATTTGGCGACGGTAGGGATGTAGGGTGCCTGATAGGGGAGCCCGTAACGGCGGCGGAAATCCATGCCGAGATAGGCATTGTCCTCAATCAGTATGACATCATGCTTCTCGGCCATCTTCGCGAGAATCCTGAACTCGGTCTCGGTCAGGTTGGTCCACGCCGGGTTGTTGGGGTTGCTGTAAATGATGGCCGACACCTTTCCGTCGGCGAGAGCTTCCTCCAGCCGCGCTTCGAGCAGTTCGCCACGGCAGTCGTAGATGTCAACCGAACGGTGGCCGAGACCGAGCAGCTTTACCTGGTTGTGCTGGGCCGGGAAACCGGGGTCAAGGAAAAGGATGGTGTCCTTCCCCTTGATGCGCTGTCCCATCAGCAGGAACAGAGTGAAAGTGCCCTGCATCGACCCAACGGTCGGGACAATGCAGCGCGGGGGAATCTCAATGTCGAAGAATGCCTTCAGAAACTCGCTTCCGGCCTCTTTGAGCGGCTTGATTCCGGTGATGTTGGGATACATGTTGGCCACTCCATTGGCCAGGGCTTCACGTTCGGCATCGATTCCGGCTTGGGCGGCAGGTAATCCGGGATTCCCCATCTCAAGATGGACGAATTCCTCGCCGAGAGGTTCCTGAAGATGGGTTGCCAGAGCCATGATCTGGCGGATGGTCGCCGAGGCGATGTTGGGTATGTTCATCATGTCCAGAGCCTGCTGGAACATGTCAGTTGAAACGGGTATCATAAGTGTCGGGGTAAAAACGCTTGTGATTCAACAGGTCGGTATCTCTCTTGACAGTCAGAGAGACAATGCTTTCTGACGGCCCGCGCGGAATGCGGCGATGTTGGTCTCCACCATCTTCTCCCCCTTGGGGCCGAAGACAGTGCGGATTCCGGCCTCGATTTTTTCAGGGGTGAGGTCGATGTAGGGGGATGCGGCTCCGAGCAGCACCATGTTGGATGCGCGGAGTGTGGCCTTCTCCTTGGCCACCTCCTCCATGTCGAACGCCGTCACGTTGGGAAGCTTGGCGAGGGCGTCAAGGATTTCCGTCGTGTCGGGATATGTCGGGATGTTGATGAAGGGAACTGTCGAGGTCACCACACGCCCGTTGGCCGACAGCCATCCGATATGGCGCAACGCCTCCATAGGCTCCAGGGCCACGATGAGGTCGGCTTTTCCGGTGGGTATCAGGTCTGAGGATATAGGCTCGGAGCTGAGGCGCAGACATGACATCACGTCGCCGCCGCGCTGGCTCATGCCGTGTACCTCGGCTTGTTTCAGATGGAGATTCTCGCGCAGGGCTGCCGCGCCGAGAATGGTGGCTATCGAGAGGATTCCCTGGCCGCCGACCCCCGCCAGGATTATGTCGCATTTCATAATTGAGTCTTTTTAGGTCAATGTTTAAGCTGTCCGGCTGAAAGGATGTCAGTTCTTCTTGGCGTGGCGACGCGCTGTCTGGATACACTCGCGACGGGCCACGATCACTGACAGTCCTTTGTGTTCAAACTCCCTGAGGAAGAGCGATTTCATCTCCTCGAATGTCTTGGGAAGGGAGTCGATGGTATGGAGGTGGGCCGGGTCAACCCCCAGGCCGAGGCATATCGCCTCCAGTTTTCCTGTGCCCTGCGAGTCCTGGCCACCGGTCATGCCGGTGGTGAGGTTGTCAGAGATAATCACAGTCATCGGGGTGTTCTCGTTTACCGCGTCAAGCAGCCCGGTCATTCCTGAATGGGTGAAAGTCGAGTCACCGATGATAGCCACGGAGGGATGCTGTCCGGCATCGGCGGCTCCCTTGGCCATGGTTATCGACGCGCCCATGTCGAGACAGGTATCGATGGCGTTGAAGGGTGAGAGCCATCCGAGGGTGTAGCAACCGATGTCGCCGAACACCTTCGGGGAGTCATATTGCTTCATCGCGGCAGTCAGGGCGGCGTACACGTCACGGTGGCCACATCCCTGGCATAGGGCAGGCGGACGGGCTACCACCAGATTCTTCAGCTCCTCGCGCAGTTCGCCCGGGATGGTCTCTGTCGAGGCCGTACGGAGCGAAGGGACAGCTTTGACGAGGGCTTCCATCACAGAGTCGGGTGAAAGCTCACCGGTGCGGGGTAGGTAGCCGTCGAGTTTGCCGAGAATCGGACGGAGAGGGGTGTCAAGAAGTCCGCGCAGCATCTCTTCGATGACCGGCTGCCCCTCTTCGGCCACCAGCACGCGGTCGACTTTGGAGAAGAGTTCTTTCAGAAGTTTCTTCGGGAGGGGGTATTGCGAGATTTTCAGCACCGGGAAGGGGCATCCGTCAGGGAAACACTCCATGACGTAATTGTAGGCGATTCCCGAGGCGATTATGCCTAACGAGTTGTCTTTACCCTCGACGAGACGGTTGAAGGGGGAGTCGGCTGACTCCTGCTCCATCTTCACCTGGTCGGCGATAAGCTCACGGTTGCGGACGCGTGAGTTGCCCGGCATCAGTACCCACTGTCGCGGGTTGGACGGGTAGCTGAGGGTGTTCTCGGCGGCGGCTTCCGGCTCGGTGGCGACCTCAGCGCGTGAATGGCTCAGGCGCGTCACCAGGCGCACCATCACAGGGATGCGCAACCGCTCGGACAGCCCGAACCCGTAGGCAGCCATGTCGTAGGCTTCCTGCTGGTTTGACGGTTCGAGGCATGGGGTCATCGCGAAACGCGCGTAAAAACGTGAGTCCTGTTCATTCTGCGAGGAGTGCATCGAGGGGTCATCGGCCGAGATGACGAGCATTCCGCCATTGGCTCCGGTCATAGCGGAGTTGACAAACGCGTCGGCTGCGACATTCAGCCCGACATGTTTCATTGATACCATTGATCGTTTGCCGCAGAAGCTCATTCCGAGAGCTTCCTCCACAGCTGTCTTCTCGTTGGAAGACCAGTGGGAATGAAGACCACGCTCACGGGCGGTCTGGTTGGCTTGTACGAATTCAAGTATTTCAGTGGATGGGGTGCCAGGATAGGCATACGCGCCGGAGAGTCCGGCGTTTATGGCTCCCAGAGCCAGGGCTTCATCGCCCAGAAGGAGCTTCATCACTTTGGAGGCACTGTGGTCGGTAGGCTTGTTCTCGTTCATGCTGATGAAAATTTGTAGCGCCGGGAATCTACTTCCCGACGCTACAAATTTACTCAATTTTTAAGAGCTTTTTAGAAAACCGCTTATGTTTAAAAACATAAACCGACCCTTAGGGGACTTATTCCCCCTCTGGAAATTTGCGGTAGTATTCCTCCAGAAGATTCTTGATGTTGAAATAATAGGTCTCGTTGGAGGCTTTGCCCTTTGAATCTTTCTTCTCGACCTCAATCAGGTCGAAATAAGGCTCTTCGTAATGCTGTCCCTTCACTACCGCGTTCTGGAAATTGACGATGTCATATTCGTGGCGGGGGTTGATGACATACCAGGCATGCTCCGCGTCAGTGCCTGTCCCGGAGGAGATGATGGCCTGTATCAGGTGGTTGAGACGGTATTGCCAGATGTTGGCGCGGTTGACCTTTCCACGGGCACGGAGGGCATAGATGAGGAAGTTCATCTGCGAGAGGTCAAACGGATTGTCGTCAAGGGCAAGCTCGGCGTAAGAGATGATGGAGTCGAGCTCGGCGCGGGTATGCGAGCTTTTGTAATACAGGCTCTCGTTCTTGGTCGATGCCTCGTTGTGGCGGTAAGGATTGAAGTCCTCCTGGAAGAGATAGCCGTAATAAAGGTGGCGGTAGTCATTGATGTCCATCACCGTCTCGTTCTGCTGGTACCGACCCATCAGTTTGGGGTAATAGTAGGGGGAGGCGGGATCCGTCACCTCGCGGCGTATCTGGTCGAGGTCAGGAATCTCGGTGGTGACCGTCTTTTTCTGGGGCGCGGGAGCCGCCAGCAATGCGCCCGAAAGGAGCAAGAGCGAGGATATGAAAAAAATGAGCTTTCTCATTGTTTGTCGAATTAAAAATTTCTGCCCGTTTCCGAAAGGGGATGGAAATGGGCGAATATCGGTCAGATTCCGCCTGATTTGGCGAGAATCCCCTGGATGCCGATGGCTACAAGAGTCATTGTCACGATAGCTGGCAAGCCTGTGGCGATAGCCCAGCGGGCCGCGATGTTCCACTGACGCATTCGCGACAGACTCATATATGCCCCTAAGCCGAGCAATACTCCGGCTGTCGAGCAGATGATGACCCCGGCCTGACTGAACATCAATCCGGCCGCCATGCCGGCCAGAGACCCTCCGGCGATGAAATATCTCGCCCGGTTGGGAACCATGAGCGGCGCTCTCCTTACGATGTCGATGCTTACCACAATCAGCACGGTAATAGCCCAGAAGAGGAGCAGCCTTGA
The DNA here is from genome assembly GCA_900548705.1 of uncultured Porphyromonadaceae bacterium. Taxonomy (GTDB): domain Bacteria; phylum Bacteroidota; class Bacteroidia; order Bacteroidales; family Muribaculaceae; genus UBA7173. The sequence continues at coordinate 27,729 of URLF01000002.1, forward strand.
ACTGACAGGCGCATACCCCGATGCCCGCATTGCCCAGACCCCGGCATACGCGGCCACCGCGCTGCCCGAGGAGGAGCGGAACGCCAGCACTATCGCTGCGCTCATCAGCAATGCTCCGGATATGAGGTAGAATTCGTCCATCGGTAAAGTTTGACTACAAATTTAACAAATTCCGACCGATAACTTTCCCGGCAATCACTCCATTTACATAATTTTAAACATTTTTTGCGCTAATTTTTTACACCTTCATCCGGCTCAATCGCGAAATATGTAATACTTTTGTAACAAAAGGCGCGCTTTGAAGCCCAAAATAAGCCCATTAAAGAATTTTTTCAGCATATTACATTGTCGTTTGGGCTACTTTTTGTAATTTTGCATCCGAAAAGTAAGGCACCAGTCATGTTTCAGCCATACTTTTCTCCCGCTAAACTGAACATTCAAAAATTAAACACCTTATTATTATGTCAGAAATCGCATCTCGAGTTAAAGCCATCATCGTCGACAAGCTCGGCGTGGACGAAAACCAGGTAACCGAAACCGCCGCTTTCACCACCGACCTCGGCGCAGACAGCCTCGACACTGTTGAACTCATCATGGAGTTCGAAAAGGAATTCGGCATCACCATCCCCGATGACAAGGCAGAGACCATCTCTACCGTGGGCGACGCCATCAAGTACATCGAGGCAGCAAAGCAGTAAGCGAGTTTCTGGCTCCGATAACCGAATACAATGCGCCTCAGGGCGCATTGCGTTTTTTACCCACATTGATACAATGGAACTTAAAAGAGTAGTAGTAACCGGCATGGGCGCCCTCACTCCCATCGGAAACGATGTCGAGACCTCATGGCAGAACGCCATAAACGGTGTGTCCGGAGCCGGCCCAATTACCCATTTCGACGCTTCCCTCTTCAAGACACAGTTTGCCTGTGAGGTCAAGGGGTTCAACGGCGCCGACCATATCGACCGCAAAAAGCTCCGTCAGCTTGACCTTTACGCGCAGTATGCCCTCGTGGCTGCCCGTCAGGCTGTCGAAGACTCCGGCATCGAGAAAGACGAGAACCTCAACAAAAACCGCGTCGGCGTTATCGTCGCCGCCGGAATCGGTGGTCTCCACACATTCGAGGAGGAAGCCGGATATTACGCGATGAACGCCGACAAGGGTCCGAAATACAACCCCTTCTTCATCCCCAAGATGATCGCCGACATCGCGTCAGGCCATATCTCGATGGACTACGGCTATCATGGTCCCAACTACGGTGTGGTTTCAGCATGTGCATCCTCCAACAACGCCATCATCGACGCGTTCAACCTCATCCGTCTCGGAAAGGCAGACGTGATGGTGACCGGTGGTGCCGAGGCAGCCGTTTATCCCGCGGGTGTGGGTGGCTTCAACTCCATGCACGCCCTCTCCACCCGTAATGACTCCCCCGAGACCGCATCCCGTCCCTTCTCAAAGAGCCGCGACGGATTCGTAATCGGAGAGGGTTCGGTTGTCCTCATCCTTGAGGAACTCGAACATGCCAAGGCTCGTGGCGCCAAGATTTACGCTGAGGTTGCCGGAGGCGGCATGTCGGCAGACGCATACCATCTGACCGCCACACATCCCGAAGGTCTCGGTGCTATCCTCTCGATGCAGAACGCCCTTGAGGATGCCAACATGAAGCCCGAGGATATCGATTACATCAACGTTCACGGAACCTCCACCCCTGTGGGTGACATCTCAGAGGTGAAGGCTATCGTCGAGGTGTTCGGCGAGAGCGCACACAAGCTCAACATCTCTTCAACCAAGTCGATGACCGGCCACCTGCTGGGTGCCACCGGCGCTATGGAAGCGATGTTCAGCGTGCTGGCCTGCCAGAACGACATCGTTCCCCCCACCATCAACCACGAAGAGGGGGATGAGGATGAGGAAATCGATTACACCCTCAACTTCACCTTCAACAAGGCTCAGAAGCGTCCTGTGAGAGCCGCTCTTTCCAACTCCTTCGGTTTCGGCGGCCACAACGCCACCGTAATCGTGAAGAAGTACGAGGAATAAGCGCGACACAGACGCGTTATCCCTGAACAAGGGGAAATAAATCAGCCGGGAATCGCTGTTTGCGAGGGTTCTCCCTCGCCCACAGACGATTCCCGGCTTTGTATATCGGTCGTCCCTGCTTGTCAGGGGAATATTGACATCATTGAATGACTATCTTCTCAGTGTTACCGTCTTTGGTTCGGATATATATGCCCGGCGAAAGCTTTGACGGGGCTATTTCACGACCCTGGAGGTCGAAATAGCGTGTTGGCGCGAAGGAAGACGTCGCATCCTCTTCAATTCCCACGATGCCGGAAATGATGCCGGTATTGTCCACACGGGTCGTGCCGGTGGTCTCGTTCAGGACATAGCCTGACTTCACATCATCTGTGGCAATCAGCAGGTCTTGGGGGACAGAAGCATACAGACGCACGATGTGCTCCACTGTGACCGGGTCGTCGGGGGTCGCCCTATGGTCGGTCTCGAAGTTGTGTTCGGCGTTGTTGTCGCTGTTTTCCGAACGTGCCCCAGAGGTAAGGCACTTCGGCAATGTCGATACGCTCTTGGTCACCGAGCATTTCGGCGGAGATGTCGTGGGTGTAGCCGGGGATGGCGGGATTGAGATAGACCTCCTTTATCAAGGCTACGATATGGTTGAACTCAGTGGCAGGTTCGGTGAGGTCTGACATATGGGATTTGCCTTCGGAGTCTGTCCACTCGAAAGAGAAACTCTGGTAGTAATCTGCGGAAACCGATACTTCATCCGTGCTGTCGGTGGCTGCTGTCCCTTCGGCGTTGACCGGAAGGATTGATGCAGCCGGCAGAAGTAAGATGGGAATCAGCTTCCTGAGACAGGAAGATTTAATTACCATTGGAAAATTGTTGAAGATTAGAGGTTAGAGACGAAACCTATTTGGCTTTTCGATTTTGGTTGGAATTTGGTTGTTGTGAATGGTGCCAAAAGGAGGTTTTTGTTGCCTATTGAATTTGTTTGCAAAATTACGGATTTATTCTTGATTTTCAAGCATCTATCGAATAAGCAAATGTTAAAAGCGTACTTAATTATCCTTTATTTTTATTAATGTCAGGGCATCATCTGACGCGACGTATGGCGCGGGGAGGAGCTCCGGAGTTCAGGATGAGAGGCACTTGCTCGATGGTGATTGATGAGGTGTCAAGCCCCAGTGCCGCGTCAGCCGATATGCCGAAACGCCTCAACCGCTCGTAAAACGACATCACGAGCTGTTCATACGCGCTGCAATTGCTCGACGGGGAAAACACGCGGTGGATGATAGTGAAGTGGAAATCGCCGGGAATGCCAGCCTCACGGAGAGAGGGGTAGGTCGATTTGAGGTCCACACTCCCCTCCTTGACGAGGTCGTTGATAACCTGTCGGAGATACACATTTATTTTGGGATCGACACGGAATCCGAGTCTCAGCCCTATGGAGAAAAGACAGCCGGGAATCAGCTGGTCTACGGTGTATTCCAGTGTGGATGGCTCGTCGGTGTATTCCACCCTGACAAGCCAGTAATGGTCGGCCCTTTTGGGCTGTTTGTTGATGATGGAATAAAGGATTTTGGTCTCGATGAGCCACGGGTCTGATGACTCACTGAGGTAGACCATATTTGAGGCCGATTTCGGTATCTCCTTGTCTTGGCTTATCCCCGCGATCAGGCTGAGACTCTTGCGGATGTCGGCATACTGGAAATAGCGGTGCCTGATTTTGCTGGCGTTGAACCATATGTAGATGACAGCCACCAATGCCAGTGATATGAGCAGCGTGTACCAGCCGCCGTGGATAAACTTGAAGAGGTTGGCACATAGGAATATCCCCTCGATTCCGGCGAAGACGGCGAAGAATGTCCATACAAGCCATGTCGGGGTCTTCCTCTGCTTCATCCAGAAGGCGAGCAGCATGGTGGTCATAAGCATGGTGATTGTTATGGCAAGGCCGTATGCCCCCTCCATATGGGCTGATGAGCCGAATATCAACACCGTCAGCATGCAGCCCGCGTAGAGGAAGAGGTTGACCGACGGGATGTAGAGCTGACCCTTGACGGTCGTGGGATATTTGATTTTGAGACGGGGCCAGAAGTTGAGGTTCATGGCCTCGGAGAAGATGGTGAATGAGCCGCTGATTAGTGCCTGTGAGGCGATGATGGAGGCCCCGGCTGACATGACGATGCCTATTACCAGAAACCATCCCGGCATTATGGCGTAGAATGGATTGATGTTCCCCGCCGCGGCTTCTGAGGGATGGGCGATAATCCATGCGCCTTGCCCGAGATAGTTTAGCACCAGCATCGCCTTGACAAACAGCCAGCTCAGCGAGATGTTCCATCGACCGCAATGTCCCAGGTCGGAATACAGGGCTTCGGCTCCCGTGGTGCAGAGAAACACGGCTCCAAGCACAAGGAACCATCCCGGGTAGTCGACAAGTATCTTTACGGCATACCAGGGATTGAACGCTTTAAGGATGGAGGGTGAAAGCCCGATATTGCAGGCTCCAAGCATCCCGAGCATCAGGAACCATATGAGCATGAACGGCCCGAAACAACGTCCTATGGCGGATGTGCCGAACCGCTGGGCGGCGAAAATCAGTGTGATTATCAGCAACGTGACCGGAATCACCGGAGGGTCTGGCATTATGGCTGACAGGCCTTCGACAGAGGTGGTGACGGTGATGGCCGGTGTTATCACCCCGTCGGCAATCAGAGTGGCGGCTCCGAGTGCGGCCAACAGGTAGAGCCATCCCTTCCCCTTGGATTTCACCAGTGAGTAGAGCGCGAGAATTCCCCCCTCTCCACGATTATCGGCCCTTAGGGCGATGAGGACATATTTCACAGTGGTCTGCAGGGTCAGAGTCCAGAACACGAGGGATACCGCGCCAAGTATGTAGTCGGCGTCGAATGCCGGATTGGCGTGGCAGATGGTCTTCATCACATATAACGGTGATGTCCCTATGTCGCCGAAGACGATTCCAAGGGTGACAAGCAAGCCGAGCGCTGTGATGGGATGAGACGGTTTCGTTCTGGAAATATCTGTCATATGGATTCTGTCAGTCATTTGTGACCGGATTCGGGTGAGGTGTGGGCCTCCACAGAAATCAACAGTCAGTATGATGTCAACAGATAAACGGCTCTCCGCTCCGGATTGTTTGCAATCACGCGGGATGACCAAAGAAGACAGCAGCCATGCCGGTTTCCCGGTATGGCTGCTGATGTTGTTATGAGCTGGTATTGTTACTGGCGATCAGAATAGAACTTCTGGATGCGGTTCTTGACCTTCTTGTTGCCAAGAAGGATGCCCGACATGGAGTTCTGGAGGGCTGTTGCGCCTTCACGCTGGTTGAAGACCATGGCGTCGTTCTGGAAGTCGAACGGACGGCCCTGGTTGTTGACATTCACCACCTCGAAGACCACAACTGAGTTGTTGAGGGCAACCGGGCCTACGAACTGGCCTTTCTTGGCAACGGCCACATTGGCGTTGAGGGCTGACTCGTAGGGGGGGAAGTTGCGTACCATCGGCTGCCCGAAGGTTACCTGAGTGGTGTCTACGGTGGCTTTCATCAGTGAAGCGAAACCGGCAACGTTGGAAGCTTTGCCCTTGAAATCGGCCACGAGCTTCTCGCCCTTCATGCGGTTGCGGGCCTTGTCTTCAAGATAGGTGCGCACACGGCTGTATGAGGAGGGGATGTAGTCACCCTTGAACACCTCCTTGATGGCCACGGCCATCAGGCGGCTGTCAGAGTCGTCGGTGAAGACTCCGGAAACATTACCCTTCTTGTTGTCGATTGTCCATTTGGCTGCATTGCGGCTCTCGGGGAGGTTGTTGACCGAGAGGGTGGAGGGGGTAACGAGACCTTCCATCACGTTGTAACCGGCTTTGGGAGCCTCAGCGGCGAATTTCTCGGGAGTGTTGTTGGTCTCGAGGAATTTGCGGAAGTCGCTGTTGAGCTTGTTGACGGTGGCGGAAGAGGGAATCACGTCGTAGGTGATTTCTGCGATTTCGTAGACAGCCACGGGAGCCTTGCGGCTACGGACCTTCATTGCCACACCGGGATTGTTCTTCGATATGAAGTATGTGCCGGTCTGGGCGTTGGCGATGTCATCCTTGACAAGCGCGAGCTGGGGATCTACGAGCGAAACCCATACGCTGTCCTGGCTCTGGGCGATGAGCTTCTCGCCGAGGTCGGCGGGTTTGGCACCGGTGTTGAGGCTGTTGAGCACTGAATCGGCGGCTGCGCCTTCTGCGAAGACAGCCATGTCAAGCAGCACGGAGTCGGTGTCCTCGGTCACGGAGAGGAGCTTGGCGAGGGTGTACTTGTTGTCGAAGAAGGAAACCTGGGCCACGGTGTCGGCGGTGAGCTTGTCGAGGGCGCGGCTCAGCGCGGGAGCGAGCTTGCTCTTGGGAGAGCTTACGCGGTTGACATAGAACTTCGAGTTGCCGGCGAGGGCTTCGGTGCCTTCGGTGGTCTTGAGCTCGGCGAGAGCCTTGTTCACGTCGGCGGCGGCCAGGTCGAGGTCAGCCTTGGAGGGAACGATATCGACGGTGATATAGTCAATCACGAACTGGTTCTCATCGATGCGGAAGCGGTTTTTCTCCTCGTTGTAGATGGCTTCGATGTCTGCGTCGGTGGGCTTGAAGTCATCGTCGGCCAGTGTGGAGTAGTCTTTGCGGACATACGCGATGGTCGAGGTGGTGGCGTTGTCGTCGTAGTAAGCCTTGGCGTCGAGCTTGTTGGCGGGGAGTGCGCCGGTGAAGAGGCTGCTGAACTTCTGGCTCAGGAGCATCTTCTCGGTATCCTGCTCAAGCGACTGCCAAGCCTGCTGGAGCTGCTGCGACTGTGCGGGATCCAGACCATATTTCTGGGGATTGTATGCGTAGTCATAAAGAACCTGGACCGAAGGGAATCCCCACTGCTGGACCATACGGGAAACCATCGGGTGTGGAGTTTCGCCGATCATCGCTTTGGAGAGTTCGTTGTCGGTCACCACCAGACCAAGATCCTCGAATTCCTGGGTGAGAAGGGCCTCGTTGATCATCTGCTGCAGTACCGTTGTCTGGATGCGGGCGTTGTCGATGTTGGTGTAGCCCTGGTTACGCATCTGTTCCGACTGCTGCTCGACGCGGCGCTGGAATTCCATATAGTCGATTTTCTTTCCGCCTACTTCAGCGACGGTGTGGTTGTCGGAGAAGAGTTCTCCGGGGCGGTCGACCGCCGTGAGGATGAACAACAGAAGCGCGATTCCAAGGATGGAGATGATGAGTATGGGCCTCTGTCGAATTTGTTCGAGTGCTGACATTTAGAATTAAATGGTTTATGTTATTATTTTTTCTTTGCAAAAAATGAGGAAAAGGCTTGCTAATCGCAGCCGAAACGGCCTGTGAAGCCCCGCTCCGGCATGGCTCCGCAGCGTCGAGATGGCTTTTTGGCCGCTAAATAATGCGCAAAGATACGTTTTTTCTGCAAGTTACCCAAATAATTGGCTGTTTTTGTAACGGTTTTTTGAGGAACATTCAGGCCATGGATAGTTGGGTCTGGCTTTTGATTGCACGCGTTGTTCCTGAAACCGGATTTCCGCCCCCTTCAGATACAAAAAAGAATCGCTTCGCGGTGCAAGCCATAAACAGGTATGACTTGTATCGCGAAGCGATGTTATCTCAAAATCGGACATCTCTAAGGATGACGCGACTTTACAGGTGTTTTGTGTTGTCCATCCGGGAGGATGGAGTCTCTGACGACGGGATTAGTCGATGGTCTCGTCTGCGGGGTAGCCGCCCATCTCGCGGATGGCGTTCTTCAGCATCACATACTGCTGGAAGAGGTGGTTGACGGGCACTTCACCCTTGGTGTAGTCGTGCATCGGGCTCTTGAGGAAGAAGCTCAGGAAGCGCTGGATGCCGTAGCGGCCGTCACGGGCGGCGAGGTCGCTCAGCAGCACGAGGTCGAGGCAGAGGGGAGCGGCGAGGATTGAGTCGCGGCAGAGGAAGTTGATCTTGATCTGCATGGGGTAGCCCATCCAGCCGAAGATATCGATGTTGTCCCATCCCTCCTTGTTGTCGTTGCGGGGGGGATAGTAGTTGATGCGGACTTTGTGGTAGTAACCGTTGTGGTCGTTGCCTTCGCCGCCGCAGTTTACGCCGTAGAGGTCGGGCTGCTCTTCGGGAACGAGGATTGACTCCAGGGTGGAGAGCTTGGAAACCTCCTTGGTGCGGAAGTTGGCGGGTTCGTCAAGCACGAGACCGTCGCGGTTGCCGAGGATGTTGGTGGAGAACCAGCCGTTCAGTCCGAGGCAACGGGTGCCGATGATGGGGGCAAAACCTGACTTTACGAGGGTCTGGCCGGTCTTGAAGTCCTTACCTGCGATAGGCATCTTGGTCTTCTCGGCGAGTTCCCACATGGCGGGGATGTCGACGGTGGTGTTGGGGGCACCCATGATGAAGGGAGCGCCTTCGGTGAGGGCTGCGTAAGCGTAGCACATCGAGGGGGCGATGTGTTCTTTGTCGTCGGCCTTCATTGCGGCTTCGAGCTGGTCGAGGGTCATGTGGATGTTCTCGTCAACGGGAACATAAACCTCGGTGGAAGCGGCCCAGAGTACAACCACGCGGTCTACACCGGCTTCTTTCTTGAAGTTGCGGATGTCTTCGCGTAGTTGCTCTACCATCTCCCAGCGGGTTTTGCCGACCATGATGTTATCGCCATCAAGACGCTTTGCGTAGTTGGGATCGAAAGCGGCCTTCATAGGCTTGATTTTCTCAAGCTCGTCCTTGACGGGGTTGATGTCTTTCTCCTTGAGGACTTCGGCGTGGATGGCCGACTCGTAGGCGTTTGCGGGATATACGTCCCAAGCGCCGAAAACGATATCGTTGAGATCTGCGATGGGAACGATCTCGTTGTATTTGAGGTATTTCTTGTTTTCGCCTTCTCCGACGCGGATTTTGTCGTACTGGGTCATCGAACCGACAGGCTTGGCCAGACCTTTGCGGGCCATCAACACACCGGTCATGAAGGTGCTGCTGACAGCGCCAAGACCAACGACTAACACACCGAGCTTACCCTCGGCCTTCTTAACGTTACTCATTTTAATAGTATGGTTTGTTTTTTAGTTGGCAACTTTTGATGTTGTGATGATTGGCTGTCGTCTGCTGATATGGATGCAGGGAGAGGTCTTCGAACGGCCAAAGCAAAATTGCCCCCAAAAGTACGGAGTAATTTCGAATTGTGAAAATAATTTCGACGAAATATTTGTTTTGTTTCGTGAATAAATGTTTAATATCGCCTTAATTAGTTAAAATAAGCTTAATTTAGGCGATTTGACTTTGTGAGTGTTAATTTATGTAAAGATGGTATCATCTAAAAATACACAAATTTCCGCGATATTTAGGGTGCGATGGTCTGAATTTATCGGAATAAGATAGCAATGAAGTGAGGTATGCGCCCGCTTAAGGTTTGTTAACCTTAGCCGGATTTACATATTCGGCGTATCGGTCTATGAATCTGGAGAATGAGGGAATTCTCATCAGTCCGTATTCGAAGATGGCGTATGCGAGCAGGCTGCACAGGATGCCCAGCGAGACATCAATGATATAGTGATGGGAGGTGTAGACGGCTGTGAACCAGATGCCGAGAGTGATGATGCCGAGCAAAACCCTTATCCACAGGGGGGATTTGGACTTTAGCGAATAGATGAACGCCACAAATGTGTAGGCCGAGTGAAGCGAGGGGACGGCGGCGAACACGTTGGCGTTGCGGCCATACAGTCCGTGGAAAATCCCCAGTCCGGTCATCTCGTCGAAAGCGCCCAGTCCGGCCACTTCTCCGGGGGTGTTGAGGTCAAGGCCGAATCCATGGATGGCCACATACCATGGGGGTGCGGCGGGATGGATGTAATATCCCGCGAATCCTATGAAATTGACAAGCAGGAAGACAAGGGCGAAATGCAGGTAGATTTTGCGTTGCCCGCCGAAGTATAGCCACAACCCGAAGAGTATCGGGACGGGTACCCAGCAGAGGTAGAAGAAGCCTCCGAGGAAATCGAGCAGGGGAGTGGTGTGGAGGGCGAAAAACTCGTTGGGGGTCAAAACCTCCCCGTTGGCTGCCGTGATGCCGAAAAGGGTCTTCTCGGTGTTGTATATCCCCTCGATGTCCACGGGATTGACCTCATAGTTGTGGACAATGTTCATCCAGTCGTATGAGATGCCGAAGACGATGAAAGGGAGCAACGCCACCACCACCTTGCGGGAGGTGCGGCAGGCGAAAAACAGCCCGGCAAGGAGCAATGCCAGCCAAAGATGCTCAGGACGGAAACCTACACACAAAGCGGTGACCGCCAGCCATATTGTCAGGGCGGCTATGACGCTTGTAGTCTCTATACGGGAGGGGAAAACCACGCGTGGGGTCATTTGCGGTTGTCTTTCTTGTCGGCGGCTGAGAGAGTGGCGCGGCATACGCCCACGCGGGCGAACGCGGTGATATTGGCGAAAACAGCGATGATGGTCATGGCTATGATGAGTATCATCATGGCGGCGTGGGGGGTGTTTGGCGACGCGAGGCCTGTGATGCCGCAGGCGAGACAGCCGATAGAGGTGACTACCACACGCTCAGGACGCTGCATGAATCCCACCTTGCATTCAATCCCGACCCCTTCAGCGCGGGCGCGGACATAGCTGACCATGACAGAGCCAACCAGGGCGGCGAATGTGATGAGTGCCCCTACGGGATAACCGGCCATTATGAGGAAGTAACTCAACGCGCCGAGGGTCAGTAGCTCGCAGTAGCGGTCAAGGACCGAGTCATAGAGCGCGCCGAATCTCGACTCCATCTTGCCCAGACGCGCCACCTGCCCGTCAAGCATGTCGAAGAGAGAGAAGAGGATTGTAACCGCGCCTCCCCATGTGATGAGGTCAAACCTCAGGTGGGTGGGGTCGTCTGCCGCGAGATAGCCTGCCCAGGCTATTATGCAGGCGGCGGCGAGGTTGCCGAGCAGCCCGATGGTTGTCACCATGTTGGGGGTGACTCCGATACGGATCAGGAATTTGACGAAAGGATTGATGATGAAGTAAATCCCTTGCTGGATTCCGTCGCGTTTTTTCTTGAAGGTATTCTTGGCGGTCATTTGTCGCTTGTTTTTTTCTTCTTTTTCAACGTCATCGTGTCGACCAGCCTTATGGCGATGGGGTCGAAGCGGGTCGGACGGTAGACAAAGTTTTTCTGCATGACGAAATTCCACGCCAGGGAGACGATGAGCGACACCGACAGGCGGGCGAACGCGAAGATTCCGTCAGGCTTTATCCAATGTATGTTGGTGATAAGTTCGAGATTTTGCAGCCCCTGTTCGAGCAAGGTTGTGCCTCCGAGGTTCAGGACAAAGCTCCCTCCCCAAATCAAGAGGTATTTGATGGCAACGGCCTTGACCGAGCAGTTCTCGGCCTGGAAAGTGAACTTATAGTTAACGATGCAGTTTACGATTCCGCCGACTACAAGTCCGATGGCTGTGGCCAGGAATGTGCGCATAGGGGCGGTCCCCAACGGGGAGAACACCCATGCGTAGAATACGAAACATACCCCCATGTCGGTCCAGGACGCGAGTTGTGATGAAACCGAGGAGCGGAGGAAGGTGAATATGCCTTTCCCGTGGAGAAACTTGTCGGCGATTTTGTTTGACAGAGTCTTTATGCCCATCGGATTGATAAGAGGGTTGGGGGTTGTTTTATGTTGTCGGGTGACGTTTTTATTGACGACGGTCTTTTATCGCGGCCATCACCGCCTTGGCGATGTTGGTGGCCGCCTCGGCGCGGCAAGCCGAGAAGCTGGGCCAGTCGTTGAAATCGATTATGCTCAGCGAACCATCCTCGGCCTGGATGCATTCTCCGCCATAGACAATGAGGTTCAGCTCCTTGGCGGCGCGGCGGCAGATAGCCTTCAGCGCCTCGTCGGTGCGGCGGGTCTCCTCATCCTTGGGTTTGATTGTCTCAGGCTCGTAAGGACGGAACCAGTGGAAGAACGGTGTGTCGGCCACCCCGTAAAACTTCACAAGCTTTCCAGGAAGATGGCGCGAGATGACCGCCCTCTTGAATCCGCGCAGGAAATATTCCTGGAGCACATCCTGGGCCTCGGAGGGGGTACGGACATAGCTTACATCCTCCGCGTGTTGGGCGTGGAAATCCCCCCGCTTTATCCAGCACTGGCTGAAGCCGAGCTTCTGGAGCCGTCCCTTGACAACCTCGTCGGTGTCGACGATGATGCTTGGCGGATAAGGGATGTTTGACCCCAGGAGTATACGGGCCTGCCGCTCGCGTATGCAGTTCTCGATGCCGTAGCCTGAGTTGATGACAAGTTGCCCCTGTTCCTCAAGAGACTGCAGCAGGTCGGTCGAACGACGTTCGCGACACATGTTGATGATCACAGGCTCAGTGACAGCCCCGGAGCAGAATTGTTCCTCGGTGTAAATGCGCACCTCGCAGCCGCGTTTGCGCAGCTGCTCGGCCACGGTGTTGAGAATCGTGGCGTCGTTTCCGACATGGTTTGGGGAGAATACCCCGGCTCGCATTATGGCGGCTATCTTTGTGGTGGCCATAGCAAAATCTGTTTTCGAGAGTGCAAAGGTAGCTCATTTCAGCCAAAATCGCAAATTTTTGTCAGCCGCCACGGTATATGTAAAAGAGATGGGGATGGTTTACGGGCGCCTTATTTCTTCTTGCCGGAGAAATAGTCATTATGGATTTTTATCGCGAAGACTGTGGCGGAGCAGACAAAGGTAATCAGGTTGGTGATAATCAACGGCCAGTTGACTGGGTCGCTCAGGAATCCCTGGATTACGAAGAATGCCGAGCCAAGCCCCATCAGCATGAATGTCGGTAGGGCGATGGAGTCGGTCTCACGGGTGCGGATGGTGTAAATCGCTTGGGGAAGATAGCCGAAAATCATACAGAGCGCGGCTGCATATCCTATGATATTGAACATGGGCGGGATAGTTTTTGATTAGAAGCCACTGGGGGAATCCCCGCTTGAACGGGGACGGCTGATGTCTGATTAACAATCGTGACAGCCGCAAAGTTAGTGAATATCCCTGACAAAACCTTTGTCAAAGTGGTAATCACGGATGAGGCTGGAAAGGATGTAAAAAAATAAAGCCGTGGCCAGAGGGAAAGGCCACGACTTGGTTGGAATTCACATGGTTGCAGAAACATTTGATTCAAGCGCATCCGCTCCGGTTTTCGAGAGAGGAGTGAGTTCCGAAAGGATTTAAACACCGGGTAATGAACGCGTTTCATCGCGAAGCATGGTCACCATTCCGTTTCTTTTGGCGGCCGGTTCCCCCAACACACATACATATCATCATGAAAACTTTAGCATTTTTGCCTTGTTCACTATCACTATGACAAATTGTCCGGGAGCTGCCCTCGACGGGCATCGCCGGGGACATGGAGTCAAAAGAACCGAAAGTCAAAGTTCAACATTAAGAAGCCTCGCGGTTTCCATCATAATTGGAACCGGCCGGCCACGGACGATTGCTTGTCGGAGAGAGGGGAGAGAGACAGCCGATGGTTCTATACAACGGGGATAATCCCGTGATGGCCTTTCGGCTGGCAAGCAAATCGTCATGAAAGCGGTCCGTTGCCAAATCCACGACAAAATTACGGGTTTGTTTCGAGATTTACAAAATGTAAGGTGTTGACTTTTTGAATTTTAACCAAACCAGGTGATTTTTAGCATTTCTTTTCCATTGAATGGTTAAAATTAAGAATCTCCCGAATGGGGCGTCCCCTGAGTGATGTCAGGATTGTAATGGAAGTTCGATGCGGAAAGTGGTGCCGCGCGACGGTTCGGACCAGGAGACATATATACGTCCCCGGTGATACTGCTCGACGATACGCTTGGCAAGCGCCAGCCCGAGTCCCCACCCCCGTTTTTTTGTTGTGAAGCCCGGATTGAACACCGTCTTATGGTTTTTGCGCGGAATTCCCTTGCCGGTGTCGGTCACTGTCACACAGGCGCGGTTGTTGTCTATGAAGGTGGAGACAGTGATGGCCCCCGAACCCTCCATGGCGTCCACGGCGTTCTTGATCAGGTTCTCCATCACCCATTCGAACAGGGGGGCACTCATATCGACAGGCAGAGGTTGGGAAGAAAGGTTGGTGGTAAGGTTGATACGCGATGAGATACGGGTCTGCATGTAGCCGGCCGCACGCGCCACGACCTGGTTTAGGTCTTCCCTCTCCATGTTGGGTCTCGACCCGATTTTGGAGAATCGGGAGGCTATCATCGACAGACGGTTGATATCCTTGTCCATCTCCTTGACCATATCCTCGTCAGTTCCGGTGGAGCGCAGCAGCTCGGTCCAGGCCATAAGCGAGGATATCGGGGTGCCGAGCTGATGGGCTGTCTCCTTCGACAGACCGACCCAGACCTTGTTCTGCTCAGCCTTGCGGGTGGAGTTAACGGCGAAATAGACTATGGCGATGAACGCCAGCATCACCGCAAGCTGCACATAAGGGTAATAGCTCAACCGCCTCAGCAGCTTGGAATCGTCATAGTAAAGGTGCTGTAGGTTGTCTGGGGAGATGATGATATGAATCACATTGGCCCTCTTCTCAAGCGACGCGAGTTTCCCACGGAGATATTTCTCGTTGGCCGGGGAAATCACCCATGGCGCAAGGGAATCCACCTCCTCCGGAAGATCGAAATTCCTATGGAGGAGAATGTTCCCTTCGTCGTCGGTCAGAAGCACGGGGATGGTATGGTTCTGCTCGATGATACCGAAGAGGAATTCGAGGTTGTCGGGCGACACATCCGGACTGTCAGGGTTCTGGTCGATGTCGGCGATCTGCTTGGTCGCGTCGGCCCATATCTGCATTCGTTCACGTTCCTGCGCGGCCAGGTCTGACACCAGGCTGTTGGACACAAGCACGAACCCCACCACTACCGCGATGGAGAGGATGAAGAACAGGGCCGTCCCGAAACGTCGGATGTCGTAGATGTTCATCGGCGGGTCTGGGGATGCGGGGTCAGTTCTCCAGTTGGGTCAGGATTGTGCGCAGCTCCTCGTCGGTGGCGGTCAGGCGGGCGCGGCACTCGGCTATAAGCTCTGTGGCGCGGCGCGTGAGGGTTGCCAGCCGGTCGATGTCACACTGGTCGCTCTGCATTGTCTTGAGGATTGACGAAAGTTCCTCGAAAGCCTCGTTATAGGTCAGTTCTTTTACAGGTTTGGGTTCAGACATGGTGGTAGGTTCGTTTAAGGGGTATGAGCCAGGAAAGAGCCGTCGGCAAGGGTTATCTCCAGCAACGCCCCGAGGGGGACATCCTTTACCGACGAGACGGCGTGGCCGTCAATGCGGGTGATGGAGTAGCCCCGGGCGAGAGTGGAGGCAGGAGACAGCACTTCCAGCAGTTTCTCTGACGCGTCGAGCCGTTCGGCTTGCCGCCGGAGCTGGTTTGAGGAGGCCGCGGCGAGGTTGGCCGCGATCATGTCGAGACGCGCCCTTGACGGTTCTATTTTTCCGGATGAGAGTCCGTATAGGGTGGAGACGGCGCGGGTGAGCATGGCCTTGGAGCGTTCGACCGCACCTGCGGCCGCCACGGGGAGCAATGCTTCCGCCTGGGCAAGCTGCTCCTTGTCCCCCGCGACGCGCTGTGTGGCGTACTGCACTATCTTGTTGCCGGCCGCGATGAGAGCACCAAGCACCGTCTCCCCCTTCCCGATTAGCCATTCAGCCACAGCGGTCGGGGTCTTGAGATGTATGTTGGCCACCCAGTCGAGGACGGTCACATCCCGTTCATGGCCTATGCCGATCGCGACGGGGAGGGGAAATTGCGCCACGGAGGCGGCCAGGGCGTAATCCTCGAAAGCCTGGAGGTCGGAGGTGGCTCCACCTCCTCGGATTATCACCACCCCGTCCCACTCTTTCGCCTCTTTGGCAATCTCTTCGAGGGCGGCGATTATGGATGCTGGTGCGGAAGCACCCTGCATCACAGCCGGGAACAGCCGTGTCTTGAATTTGAGTCGCGAGGGGTTGTTGAGGAGCTGGTTCATGAAGTCGCCGTAGCCTGCCGCGCCGGGGGCGGAGATGATTGCCACCCGCTGGATGACAATCGGCCATTTTAGGGAGCGGTTGTCTTCGAGAATCCCCTCATCCTGGAGCTTGCGCAGAATCTCGTTGCGGCGGCGGATGAGGTCTCCCATGGTGTACTCAGGGTTGACCTCCTGAATGACCAGTGACAGCCCGAAGACAGAATGCATCGTCGCCGAGACACGCAGCATGACTTTCAGCCCGGAGGCGAACTGCTGGCCGGTGGCCTCATAGAACCGGCGGCTGAGCGGGCCGTAGATGTTGGCCCAGCAGCAACCTCTTATGCGGGCTACCTGCCTGCCATCCTCATCCTTCTGGAGCAGCTCCATATAGCAATGGCCGCCGCGCGAGGCCACATCCTGCAGCTCGGCGGTGATCCATACGTTCTGGGTCTCAGGTCTCATCACCAGATTGGAAATCCGCTGGGTGAGTTCGAGAAGGGTGATTGGTTTACCGGTCATTGTCAAAAAAGAGAGGTTGGGGGAGACAGGTCACTTCTCCATCACCAGGCGTTTGCCGTCCCAATGGAAGGTGATGGATTTGCGTATCGAAGACTGGGCTATGCCGAGTGATTCCTCAGGTATGTAGTCGGGGAGGTTGTTGGTGAACACCGCCGACTGCTTCTCAGGGAAATATTCGAGCTTGGCAAGCACAAACGGCACCGCGTTCTCGACATCTGCACGTTTCTTCCGGGCATCCTCCACCATCCAGTCGTCAAGGGTCGGGACTTTGAAGAACCCTTTCAGCTCATTCCAGTCGGTGTCATAAAAGGTCACCGTGGAGTCTTCGGCCGGGGTCTTCAATGTTCTCGACAGCATTATCACGGTTTTCCCCTTCCTGCCGGGAGCCGGGAGTAGGGCGATAGTGTACTCGGAAACAGGAGAGGTGGTGAACACCAGCTTCTCCGGGGTGTCGAGGGATATGCGGCATTCCCCGCCGATGAGGTTCTTCGACGGTTTGTCTGAGCCGGCCTTGAAGTAATCGATCATGTCCATCCGGGTCATCGGATCGATGGTCGGGAACACCGATGTCGGGGCGGAGACAAAGAAATCGGCGGCGGTCAATATCTTTTCTGGTTCGGCAGGAGCCTCTGACACAGGCATCGCGGCGGAGTCGGTTTCCTCGGCGGCCACAGTCTCGACGGAGTCGGCGACAGCGATCGTGGCGGCAGGCGTCTCACTATCGGGAACAGCTCCCGAGGCGCGGAATCCCGCCGGCACGCAGCCGACCGCCAAAGCTATGGCAATCAGCGGCGCGAACCGGAATGAACGGGTGTCTTGCATATCTCTCATTTGGCTAAGCAAATCTCAGGTTATTTGCGGCGTGATTTCTTCTTGAAGACAGCGTAGTGGTCCTCCTCGGGGTTGTCGAAGCGTTCCTTGCTGCGGCGGGTGGCGGCGTGGGCGTAGTCCTTGTCAGCTTCGGCGATTTCGCTGTATAGACGTTTGCCGAGGAAGTCAGCACCCTTCAGGCCGTTGACAACGCGTTTTGCGTCGGTCTTCTTCACGTCGAAAAGGGAGTAGGAGGGGAGTAGGTCGATACGGCCCACATCAACCCTCGGGCCCGGGATGTTCTTGTTGAGCATCTCGATGAGGTTGCCGGCGAAGAAGCCGTCGCGTTTGCCGACATTGACATACACACGCGCCATGCCTTTCGATGCGGTGCGGCGGTCCTTCTCCTCGTTGGAGCGGGGCGCGTCATTGCGCTCCTTGCGTTCCTTACGGGGCTTGGCCGATTTCTCGTCGATGAAGTCGATTTTGGGGGCGTCCTTATAATATTCGAGGAGACGGTGGAACTCCAGCGAGAGGACACGCTTGATTACATCCTCCGAGGAGAGCCATCCGAGTTTTTTCATCACCCCGGGGAGATATTTCTCCATCTCGTTGTCGTCGACTTCGACGCGCTCGATGCGGTCGGCCAGCGAGAAGAGCTGTTTTTCGATGATATGTTCGGGGCTCGGCACCTCCTTGCGTTCGAAGGTCTTGCCGATGATACGCTCGATTTCGCGCAGACGTCCCTTCTCGCGGGAGTGGATGATGGCGATGGATACACCTGACTTGCCGGCACGGCCTGTACGGCCCGAACGGTGGGTGTAGACCGCCGCGTCGTCGGGCAGACCGTAGTTGATGACATGGGTGAGGTCGTCCACATCAAGTCCGCGGGCAGCAACGTCGGTGGCGACAAGCAGGGTGATTACCCTGTCGCGGAATTTCTGCATCACCATGTCACGCTGCTGCTGGGAGAGGTCGCCGTGGAGCGAGTCGGCGTTGTAGCCGTCGCGGATAAGGTTCTCGGCGATTTCCTGTGTGTCGCGGCGTGTGCGGCAGAAAATGATGGCGTAGATGTTGGGGCTGTCGTCGGCGATACGTTTAAGCGCGAGGTATTTGTCGCGTGCGTTGACCATATAATATATGTGGCGCACATTGGCGGCTCCCTCGTTGCGGGTGCCGACGACGAATTCCTGCGGATTGCGCATGTACTTGTTGGCGATGCGGGCGATTTCCTTGGGCATGGTGGCCGAGAACATCAGCATCTTGCGGTTTTCGGGCACATGGTCGAGGATTTCATTGATTGAGTCGAGGAAGCCCATATTGAGCATCTCGTCGGCCTCGTCGAGGATGACGGTGTGAACATCGTCGAGTTTCACAACGCCACGGTTTATCAGGTCGATTAGACGGCCCGGAGTGGCCACTATCACCTGCGCGCCGCTCTTCAGGGCGCGAATCTGGCTCTGGATGCTTGACCCGCCATAGACCGGAATGACCTTGATGTCGGGCATGTATTTAGAGAAATCGGCCAGGTCTGACGCAATCTGGAGACAAAGCTCGCGGGTTGGGGAGAGGATGAGGGCCTGGGGCTTGTCAAGCGCCGGGTCGAGACGCTGGAGCACCGGCAGACCGAATGCCGCTGTCTTGCCCGTACCGGTCTGGGCGAGGGCCACGACATCGCCGTCCTCGTTGAGGAGATGGGGTATTACCCGTTCCTGGACGGGCATAGGGGTTTCAAAACCGAGTTCTTCGACAGCTTTTCTTAAAGGCTCGCTGACGCCTAATTCTTCAAATGTCATAATACTTCTGATATGTTTCGGAGTTTCATCCGGGGGCGTATCACGCGAAACTGTCGAATATCGAAAATCGGGAAATATCCTCTTCCGGGAAACATCGCTGCAAAGATACAACAAATGAGGGCCACGAAAAGAATCGCGACCCTCATTTTTTTATTTTATTTTGCAAAACGGGGTGACATCCATTGTTTCCAAGCTCCGGATGTCACACTGCCGTGTCTTCGGTGTCAGAAGTAAAAGTTGACGCTCTTGGGGTAGAAGAGCATTCCGGAACCCACCTCCTGGGCGACAGCCTCACCCATCGAGTTGGCCACGATGGCCAGGGCGAAACGCATGGCGGCCGAGGGGCCGTTGGCGGTGATGAGGTTGTTGAGGGCGATGACAGGTGAGTCGCGGCGGATGGCAGCGCCCATCTTCTTTTCGAAACCGGGATAGCAAGTGGCTTCCTTTCCGTCAAGGATTCCGAGGGGGGCAAGCACCACGGCGGGCGCGGCACAGATGGCGGCTATCTTACCCGAGGCAGACTGGTTGATGAGGAGGGAATTGAGAGGGGCGAATTTCGACAGGTTCTCCGCTCCGGGCATTCCTCCGGGGATAATCAGCCATTCGGGTGTTATGAAGTCGGTCTTGTCATAAACAAGGTCAGTTGTGACTGGTATTCCGTGGGCACCTATTACGGTGTGGCTGTCTGTGATCGATACGGTCTTGATGTCCATTCCCGCACGGCGCATCACATCAACTACGGTAAGAGCTTCAATCTCTTCGAAGCCGGCGGCAAGAAAAATGTAAGAAGTGTTCATGACAAAAATCGGTGTTAGGTCGGTTGGTTAGAGTTGTTTTTTTTAATAAACGCGAGAGGCTGAAAGCATCCTCCCGCAAGCACGTCTTGTTAGATAACACAAAATTACTAATATTTGTTCTGAAACGCAAGAAAATTTTTTATAATTTTGCGATATGAAGCAAAAAAAATCTGTTTTTATGGTTCGGATGGCGGTCTCTTTCGGGATTGTCAGCGCGTTTCTGCTCTCAGGTTGCGGCAGGGCCGCGGAATGGCGACAGGCCACCGGGGCTGTCTGGAACACCGTCTATACGATTACATATGAGTCTGACCGCGACATGTCGGATTCCATACAGGAGGTGTTTCGAAAAGTGGAGATGTCCCTCTCCCCGTTCAATGAGAAATCGTTGGTGTCGAGGGTCAACCGCGACGAGACAGCCGCTACCGACAGTCTGCTGAGATATGTCTTCCGGATGTCTTCGGATGTCTGCCGCCGTTCAGGGGGCCGGTTTGACCCCACGGTTTCCCCTGCGGTCAACCTCTGGAAGTTCGGTTATACCGGGAAAGTCGATGCTGATGAGAGCTGGGAGCCGTCGCGGGCGCAAATCGACAGTGTGATGGCTTATGTCGGAATTCTCGACTGCCGGATAGATTCCGCCGGGATGATACATAAGAAGCATCCGATGACCACATTCAACTTCTCGGCCATCACCAAGGGGTATGCCTGCGATTTGATGGCCGACATGTTCCGTCGCAACGGAGTGGAGAATGCTATGGTAGAAATCGGCGGGGAGGTGACCGTGAGGGGACACAGCCCCCGGGGTGGCAAATGGTGTCTTCAGGTCGATGCTCCTGTCGAGGATGAAGGCGCACCGACCCACCAGAGGCTTGAAACCATAGATGTCACGGACTGCGGAGTGGCCACCTCCGGCAATTACCGCAACTATCATATGAGTTCGCGGGGGAAAGTAGGCCACACAATCAATCCCCTGACCGGTGAACCATGCCGTAACACATTGCTGTCGGTAACGGTCATCGCCCCGACTTGCGCCGAGGCCGATGCGTATGCCACCGCCGCGATGGCTTCCCCGTGTGTCAGCTTTGCGGATTCCATCCTTTCGGGAGCCGGGGTGCGCGCGATTGTCGTGTCAGTGGCTCCTGACGGTCAGCGGTTTGTGGTCAGCCATATCGA
Organism: uncultured Porphyromonadaceae bacterium; assembly: GCA_900548705.1. Taxonomy (GTDB): domain Bacteria; phylum Bacteroidota; class Bacteroidia; order Bacteroidales; family Muribaculaceae; genus UBA7173. The sequence goes on from URLF01000002.1 coordinate 48,855, forward strand.
ATGACGCGCCACGACGGGATATTACGCAACAAGGGCTGTCTCACGACAGCCCTTGTTGTTTATCTTTAACCTTAAATCTAATACCATGAAAAAACACAGTGCAAATACAGTATTTATACCATCAAAACATCCTTGGGGCGGGATGGTTCAACAGAGATTTTGATTTAACTTTCTTTAACATCGAGATATTTTACAGCTTCGTGAAAACTACCTACCTTTATATCGCGAAATCCACTCGCGTAATAACAATCGTGGATAGGTTTCGTGGGGTAAGCCAGCCCTGCGAGATTCTACATTATATTACCATGTGCAATTTTAAAGAGCGATGAGAATCAGAATCCTTGTGATTGACGACGAAGAATCCTACTGTGAGATTCTAAAATATAACCTCCAGCGTGAAGGCTACGAGGTAGACACGGCTGAATCAGCCGAGGATGCCTTGCGTCTTGACCTGTCGATTTACCAGCTTATGATAGTCGACATAATGATGGAGCGGCTGAGTGGTTTCGACTTCGCCAAACGGGTGCGCAACAATCCCTCCACCGAGAATACCCCGATAATCTTCTGTTCGGCTCTCAACGGAGAGGATGACACAGTCATGGGGCTCAATATCGGAGCCGACGACTATATCACCAAGCCGTTCACCATCGGCGAGGTAATCGCCAGGGTCAGGGCGGTATTGCGCCGTACCCAGGCATCACAGCAGGTGGCATACAACGCCTCCAAGAGCAATTACGAGCCTGACATCACATTCAAGACCCTTCGTCTTGACCGTAACAACAAAATCTGTTATATCGACGGGAAAGAGGTGGTGCTGACCAAGAAGGAGATTCAGCTGCTGCTCTTTTTCCTGACCCACCGTGAAAGGATTCATTCGCGTGACGAGATAATGAACCAGGTGTGGGGTAACCAGGAGGTTTCCAACCGGGCGATAGACACCAACATAACCCGTTTGCGCCAGAAAATCGGACAGTATGGCGACCATATCGTCACACGTCTCGGTTTCGGCTACGGGTTCAAGGCTGAAATCTGACAGTGGATAGCAAAAAAACAGACAATACAGCAAACAAAAACCGGTTCCCCGGCAAAAGACGCCTGAGGTATCAGCTTAAGCTGTTCCTCATAGCCATCATATGCCTGTGGGGCGTGGTCGGCGTGTTCGCGGGTCTGGAATACCGCAATGTGAAACGCTACCGTGTGGAATCATTGGCCAGCAGTGTTGACCTCGCTGTTGGCAATATCCTCGCGGGCCACGACGAAGGACGCGACATGAGGCCCTTCATGAACTTCCTTGAGAGTTATCTGGAGGATTCGCCGCTGAAAGGGATGAGTATGTCGATATATGACGCGGGAACCGGGCGACTGCTCTATTCCCACGGTCCGGCAATTACCGAAATCCCGGCCGTGGCAGTCGGAGAGGAGCCGACTCTCAGGGCCGACGGCACACGTTCCCTCCAGGTGTTCAACCTCCAACTCAAGGATGGCCGCAAAATCTTCCTTTACAACAAAGGGGAATCGGCTGACGGGGAGATAATAATCCATACCTATCTGCCCCAGTCAGGAGAAGTTGACAACGCCATATCTATCGGTCCGACATTCTGGCTGATTGTGCTGTTTGTCGGTCTGGTCGGAACGGTGGCGGCATGGGTAGTCACAGCCCATCAGGCCAAAAACATATCCCTCCCCCATGATTTCGCGTCGCGAGCCGCTTCCGACCGTGAGTTCATACCGATGGGCGATTTCCCGAAGGATGAAATCGGTGACATCTCGCGTCAGATCGTGGCGATATACAACGCCCGTATGCAGGCCAATGTGCGCCGCGAGCGAGAGCATGTCATCGCCCTCAAGGCCACTGAGGAGAAGAACAATCTCAAACGGGTGATGACCAACAACATCTCCCATGAGCTGAAAACACCTATCGGCATCATTCGCTCTTATCTTGAGATGATTCTTTCCAACCCTGACATGAGCGCCGATGAGCGGAATTATTTCCTTGGAAAGGCACAGAACAATGTGGAACGCCTTGTGGCGATGATGAACGACCTCTCGACGATGACACGCCTGGAGGAGTCGAACGACAAAATCCCCATCTCTGACATCGATTTCCATGACCTTGTCTTTTCCCTGGCTGAGGATTTCACCCAGAGCGGCCTGTTGAAGTCGATGGACTTCCGATACAACATTCCCCTGGATTGCCATATCTACGGCAACGGGGAGCTGCTAATCGGAATGCTTTCCAACCTGACGAAGAATGCCGTAGCTTATTCCCAGGGTACAGAGACAGGTATTGTGCTTATGGGCCGCAACGCCAACTTCTATACCTTCTCGTTCTATGACAACGGGGTAGGGGTCGGCGAGGAACATCTGAGCCACCTTTTCGACCGCTTCTACCGTATCGACACCGGGCGCTCGCGGAAGGTAGGCGGGACAGGTCTTGGATTGCCTATCGTGAAGAGCGCGGTCAACACCATGGGGGGCAGCATCACGGTCAGGAACCGCCGTGGCGGAGGTCTTGAATTCGTGTTCACATTGCGAAGGGTCAAGGATGCGGCCAATGGCGACGGGACTAAAACATCAACCCCTGTGGGCGATAATCCGGAGGCAGGCGGCAATGAGGGGAAGACGCAGACTCCGGAAGTGCAGACACCCCCGGCAGGAGCGTAAAATAATAAGGTGGTCGTGGCCGTTATAACTAAGAGGGACGGCCCGACGGCCTTCCTTACTACAAACAGTGAAGAAAAGATGACCCGACCCGGCGCTCCTAAACTTCTATTCTGGCTCTTGGTGGCGGTGGCTCTCACAGCCTCCGCGCTGTCGTCTTGTTCCCCGAAGAAAAACAATGCCGCCACGCGCAAGTATCAGGCGTTCATCACCCGGTACAACATCTATTACAATGGCGACACCCACTATAAGGAGACCCTGAAGGAGATGGAGGATGGCTACCAGGATGATTACTCATCCCTTTTGTTGATTCATCCGGCTGTCGCTAGGGGGAACTCCAAGGCTCCGCAACCTTCCGGCAATTTCGACCGCTCGATAGAGAAGGCCCAGAAGGCGATACAGCTCCGCTCGATAAAGAAAAAGCCCAAGAAACAACCCGGAAAATCATCAGATCCCGCTTACAAGGAGTGGATGAAACGCGATGAGTATAACCCGTTCCTCCACAATGCGTGGCTGATGATGGGGCGCAGCCAGTATCTCAACGGGGATTTCCTCGGGGCAGCATCGACATTCTTCTATATATCACGCCATTTCTCCTGGCTTCCGAAGACTGTCACGGAGGCTCGTCTTTGGGAAGCCCGCTCATACCTGGCGATGGATTGGCTCTTCGAGGCCGAGACCATCCTGCGTCGCGTCAAACCTGAGACAGACCTCATTGACGGGGAGCTGAAAGGGCTGTATTACACCTCCGAGGCTGACCTGCTGATAAAGGAGAAGGAATGGGAAAAGGGAGCCGAGATGTTGCGGATGGCCATTCCCCATGTCTCGAAGCCCCAGCGTACCCGTCTCAATTTCCTGTTGGGACAGGTGTATTCACGTGCGGGGAAGAAAGACCTTGCCTACAAGGCGTTCCAGGCAGCCGGAGGAAGCTCTTCGGCATCATACCGCACCAAATTCAATGCCCGCATCAAGCAGAGTGAGGTGTTCACCGGTGAGGATATCGCCAAGGAGGTAGGTGCGTTGCGCCGTATGACCCGTTACGACCGCAACAAGGAGTATCTCGACCAGATATATTACGCCATAGGCAACCTCTATCTCTCGCGCCGCGACACGACCAAGGCAATCGAGAACTATGAGCTGGCTGTGGAGAAATCCACGCGTTCGGGCATCGACAAGGCCATGGCGCAACTGACCCTCGGAGGCCTTTATTATGATCGTCGGCTTTACGCCAAGGCGCAGCCGTGCTATTCGGAGGCGTTGCCGCTGATTCCTGACAATTATCCCGACTACGCGGTGCTGAAACGCCGCAGCGATGTGCTTGACGAGCTTGCTGTCTATTCCCAGAATGTTGAATTGCAGGACTCGCTGTTGCGGTTGGCGGCGATGACCCCCGAGCAGCAGATGAAGGTCATAGAGAAACTGATTGCCGATCTGAAGGAGAAGGAGAAGAAGGAGGCTGAGGCCGCCGCCCGTGAGGAGTTCCTTGCCAACCGGGGGCAGGATGGCCTGCAGGATCAGAACAACCAGGTGTTCACGATGAACAACGGAGACGACTCCTGGTATTTCTACAATACAGCCACCAAAAACGCCTGACGCACCGAGTTCCAGCGTCGGTGGGGTAACCGAAAACTGGAGGATGACTGGCGGAGACGTAACAAGCAGACATTCAGTTTCAACGACTTCGGAGCTGACACCACGTCTGGGGAGAAAGCCCCGGAGGAGGGGGATGTCCCGGCTGATTCCGTGGCCGCACCTGACCAGGAGGCCATGCAGAGAGAGAATGACCCGCATTTCCCGGAGTATTACCTCAAGCAGATTCCGAAGACTGATCTGGAGAAGCAGACAGCCAATGACATCATACAGGAGGGACTTTACAATATGGGTGTCATCCTGAAGGACAAGATGGAGGATTTCCCGGCCGCAGAGACCGAGTTCGAGACCCTGCTGCGCCGTTATCCCGACAACATATACCGTCTGGACGCGTATTACAACCTCTACCTGATGTTCATGCGCGCCGGAGAGATGGCCAAGGCTGAGCGATACCGTCAGCTGATTCTGACTGAGTTCCCCGACACCAAATACGGGCTTGCCCTGCGTGATCCCGACTACATCGGTTCGCTCCGGCGCATGCAGGAGATGGAAGGACAACTTTATGACCAGGCTCTTGACGCTTACCTCGACAACGACAATGCCGAGGTGCATGCCTTGTACTCCACCGTCGGCAAGGATTTCCCGCTGAGCAAGCTGATGCCTAAATTCATGTTCCTGGAGGCGTTGTCATACGTTACTGACCGGAAGCCGGAGGAATTCAAGAAGACCCTCATGGAGATGCTTGAACGCTATCCCAACACCGACCTCACCGAGTTCGCGTCCTCATATCTCAAGGGACTGGCTCAGGGACGCAAGCTTCAGCACGGCGTGTCGAATATGAGGGGTATGCTCTGGGATACCCGTCTTGGCAATGACTCCATTCCCTCGGACACCACTGAACTCAAATTCGACCTCGATCCCTCGCAGCAACAGCTGCTTGTGCTGTTGTTCCCCACGGATGAGATAAATCCCAACGCGCTGCTGTTTGAGGTGGCCCGTCACAACTTCTCATCATTCGTGGTGAAGGATTTTGACCTTGAGCAGATGAACTTCGGACGGCTCGGACTCCTTATAATAAAGGGCTTCGAGAATGTCAACGAAATCAATCATTACCTAAAGGTGATGAATTCCTCGACCCAGCTGGAATTGCCCCCCCAAGTAAGGCCGGTGGTGATTTCGGTCAAGAACTTCGACACGCTGTTGCGGGGTGGCGGCTCGTTTGACGAGTATTTCAAATATATGCGCGACAAGACCTATGAGGACACCCAGGAGAGGGTGCTTCCATCGGAATTCTTCGAGCATGAACCGCCCGGAGTGCGTCCCGAGGGATATGAGGATGAGACCTCAGATGCCGACGCCCCGGCAACCGAACCTGAGCCTGAGGTTACCGTCGAGCCGTCGGAAGCGGATGATTCAGAGCCTGAGGCCAAGCCTGATGTGATGCCCGTGCCTCAGCCGGAAAGCAAGCCGAAACCGAAACCGGAAGCTGAACCGGAGCAGAAGCAGGAGCCTGAACCGGAACAGCAACCCAAGCCGGAATCCGCACCTGCGCCGGAAAAACCGGCGGCGACTCCCCTCCCGGAGAAACCCAAGCCTGAGGCTCAACAGACCAAACCGGCACCGACCCCAGCCACTCCCGCACCCGTCCTTCCCGATTATCCGGAGGGTTCGGAGGGTGATGACCCACTGTTAGACTGATTGACAAATGAGTGAATACAATATCCTCTGGGCTGACGATGAGATAGATCTCCTCAAGCCCCACATACTTTTCCTGAAATCGAAAGGCTACGAGCCGGTCACGGTCAACAATGGCCGCGATGCGCTTGAGCTTGTCGCCTCGCGCCCTTTCGACCTGGTGATTCTCGACGAGAACATGCCGGGCCTGACCGGACTGGAGACGTTGCAGCGGGTGAAGGAGATTTCCCCCCAGACTCCGGTGATTATGATTACCAAGAGCGAGGAGGAGAATATCATGGATCAGGCGGTCGGCAACAAAATCGCCGACTACCTGATCAAGCCGGTAAACCCTATGCAGATTCTGATGTCAATCAAGCGAAATCTCCATGGCGGCAAGCTTGTCAGCGAGACCGCGACGGACGCTTACCGCCGGGAGTTCCCCGAGATTTCCCGCATGATAGACACCGCGTCATCCATCGAGGACTGGTATGCCGCTTATGAGAAGCTTACCGGATGGGAACTGCGGTTGGCCTCGGCTGATACCAACATGGATGAGATGCTGAAAATGCAGAAGGCTGATGCCGACTCGGCGTTCTACAAGTTTGTCAAGCGCAACTATGAGGAGTGGGTGACCACCGACAACCATCCCGTGATGTCGCCGCAGGTGTTCAAATCTGCGATTTTCCCGCGTCTCGATGAGGGTGAGAAGCTGTTTTTCATTGTAATCGACAATTTCCGCCTCGACCTCTGGCTCTCGATAAAGCCGATGCTGGCCGAGTTCTTCACCTTTGAGGAATCTCTCTACACGTCCATACTCCCCACCGCCACCCAGTATGCCCGAAATTCGATTTTCTCGGGACTGATGCCGGCTGACATCGCTGCGATGTTCCCCCATCTCTGGGTCGACGAGGATGAGGAGGAGGGGAAAAACCTCAACGAGAGCGAGCTTGTCACTACCCAGTTTGAACGATACAGGCGCAAATGCCGGTTCTCATACAACAAGGTCAACGACTCGGCGGGAGGGGAGAAACTTCTCCGGGAGTTCGCCAATCTGAAGCAGAACGACCTCAATATCGTGGTGCTGAACTTCATCGACATGCTCTCCCATGCCCGTACCGAAAGTCGGATGATACGCGAACTGGCTCGCACCGATGCCGCCTACCGTTCGCTGGCTGAGTCGTGGTTCCGTCATTCCCCCGCACTTGAGCTGTTCAAGATGATTGCCCAGGCGGGATGGAAAGTGGTGGTCACCACCGACCATGGCACAATCCGTGTCGACAAGCCGGTCAAGGTGGTCGGCGACAAGAACACCAACACCAACCTGCGATACAAGGTGGGGAAGAATCTCGGCTACAAGTCGGGGCAGGTGTATGAAATCAAACGCCCGCGCCAGTTCGGCCTCCCCGCTCCCAATGTATCCTCCACCTACATCTTCGCGGGCAATGACGATTTCTTCGCCTATCCCAACAACTACAATTATTACGTCCAGTATTACGCTGACACATTCCAGCACGGAGGTATCTCCCTGGAGGAGATGCTTATCCCGCTTGTGACCCTTACCCCACGCTAAACCAATCAGACTATGCTTCACGAAATAAGAATCCCCGATGTCGCCTCCCTTCCCGAGGCCGCCCGCCAGTTTGTGGCTCTCATGGGTGACGAGACAGTGTATGCCTTCCACGGCGAGATGGGCGCCGGAAAGACAACTTTCATCCGTGCCCTTGTGCAGCAGCTCGGAGTTGATCCCGAAGAGGCCAATTCCCCCTCATTCTCAATCATCAACGAATACCGTTCCGAGACCACGGCCGAGCTTATCTACCACTTCGACCTCTACCGTCTGGAGAATGTGGAGGAAGCCCTCGAAATCGGTGTGGAGGATTACTTCGACTCCGGTGCGCTCTGCCTGCTCGAATGGCCCGAACGCATCGAGCCGCTTCTGCCGGATGACACAGTGGTGGTGAAAATCACCGTCAATCCTGAAGACAATTCCCGTCTGCTCACAGTCAACATCCCCGACTGACACCGTCGGATGATACTGCATTTCAACGAACTCACCTCGACCAACAGCTACCTCCGGGAGAACCTCGGAGGTATGCCCCAGTATGCGGTCGTCACGGCCGGATTCCAGACCGCCGGACGAGGGCAGCGGGGCAACGGCTGGGAGTCGGAAGAGGGGTGCAACCTCCTCTTCTCGATGCTCTATTATCCCCCGGAATGGCTCCATCCCTCACGGCAGTTCCAGATTTCGAAGGCTGTCTCCCTGGCGGTGGCCGAGACCGTTGACCGGCTGCTCGAAGGTTCAGACCATCCCGAAGTCTGCATCAAATGGCCCAACGACATTTATGTCGGCGACCATAAGATTGCCGGCATACTCATCGAGAACTCCCTTCAGTCATCCGACTCAATAGCCCATTCCGTAATCGGCATCGGGCTGAACATCAATCAGCGGGAGTTCCATTCCGACGCTCCCAACCCCGTCTCCGCCATCCATTTCACAGGCCGCGAAACCGCGCTTGAGGATGCTGCCCTCTTGCTCCGCGACACCCTCATCTCCCGGTTGTCTCGCTTGGCTGCTGAGACATTGGATGACGATTACCGCAGCCGTCT
>URLF01000003.1 GCA_900548705.1 uncultured Porphyromonadaceae bacterium
ACCGTTAGCACCTGCCGCACCATAGATGGCACAGGCCGACGCGTCTTTCAGCACGTCAATCGAAACGATGTCGGAGGGGGCGATTGAGGCCAGGGGGTTGACCTTGGTCTGGCCGTTTGTACCGCCTGCCCAGTCGAAACCGCCGATGTCGCTGCCGGCGGTTGACATCTGTACACCATCTATTATATACAGTGGTTCATTGGAGGAGTTGATCGAGCTCGCTCCGCGGATGCGGATCGAGGTGGCGCCCCCGGGGGCGCCGGAGTTTGATGTCACCTGCACACCGGCGATTTTGCCCTGGAGCATCTGGTCGGCGTTGGTGACCACAGACTCACGCATCTGGTCTTTCGACAGCGAGGCCACCGAACCGGTGACATCGGTGCGTCGCTGGGTGCCGTAGCCGACCACCACCACCTCATCGAGGTTGACGCCTGAGTCCTCTTTCATTTTGATAGTGACTTCGGTGCGGCCGTTGAGAGCCACCTTCTGATTCTCGTATCCGATATAGGATACCGACAGAGTGGCTTTTCCCGACTTGACCGTAAGGGTGAAATTTCCGTCGATGTCGGTTGAGGTGCCCTGCGCGGTGCCCTCTTCAAGGACGGAAGCTCCGATGATGGGTTCGTCATCCTGGTCGACGACTGTACCCTTTACCGTGACCTGAGCCGAGGCCGAGACAGCGAGAATCGCCGTCAGCGCCAGAAGCAAAGCACGAAAACTGAAGAATTTGCCTGTCATCATGAGCGGGTTTAAGGTAAATAGACTGTTTGAGTTAGTTAAAGATAAAATTTGGATTATGGTATCCTTGAGAGTAAGGAAGTTGGTTCAGATTATAAGGTTGACGCGAGTCTTCCGCGACGTTGCAAAGTTAGCAAGTAAAAACCGAATCGACTGATACAATTTTAGCAATAAGTAATACTAATCCACCCAATCCATCGGGACAAATGTTAAAATCAGGGATGACGCTCCGCGGTATGATACTATTTTTGCTGTTTCTTGACCTTTTCACGCATATTCCACGCACACAGTTGGTTTCTTTACCGCTTATCCGTATATTTGCATTCGATATTACCTTTACATATTATTATCTTCCGACCTACCCATGAAGAAACTCCTGGCCCTGACGGCCTTCCTTATGCCGGGATTCATAGCCGGCGCGTCACAGCGGCTGCTCCCTGTGACCACTTTCAACACCCAGATAATCATCGGCCTCGACTCCGCCGCAGCCCCCGTGATGGCCTACTACGGTCCTGTGGTCAAGGGGAATCCGGCCCAGGCCACACTCTCGGCGGAAGGCGCCCTCCCCGCCCTCTATCCCGTCTACGGCAACTACCCCGAGGGGGAAAGCGCGTTGAGCATCACCATGCCTGACGGCAACATGACCCTTGACCTGGTGACAGCCGGAGAGCCCGTGACCGAGGTTGACCATAATGGCAACACTTTGACTACAATCCCCTTGGCCGACCGACACTATCCCGTGACTGTCACCCTCACCTATCTCGCCTATCCGAAAGAGGATGTCATCGAGACCTGGGCCGAGATAACCAACAATGGCAAGAAACCTGTCACTATGACCCGTTTCGAGTCGGCCTCCCTCCCCTTCCGCTCAGATGACGCGTGGATGACCAGCCTCTACGGGACATGGGCCAACGAGGGGCGTGTCAACACCGAAAGGCTCACTCCGGGTATGAAGGTGATACAGAACAAGGATGGTGTGCGCAACTCCCACACCTCCCACGCCGAGGTCATGCTCTCGCTCGACGGGAAACCTGCCGAGACTTCCGGACGGGTAATCGGGGCCGCGCTCCTTTACGGAGGGAACTACCGGCTGCGCACCATCACCGACGACCACGGCACCCACCGTTTCTTCGCCGGCATCCATCCCGACGAATCGGCCTGGCGGCTCATGCCGGGCGAGACTTTCGTCACCCCCGCGCTCGCGCTCACATATTCCGACAAGGGTATAGGTGAGGTCAGCCGCAACTTCCACCGATGGGGTCGTCTCTATCATCTCGCCCACGGGACTGAGGTGAACCCCATCCTGCTCAACTCATGGGAGGGTGTCTACTTCAACATCGACGAGCCGAAGATGGCCGCGATGATGCAGGACATCGCCGACATGGGGGGCGAACTGTTCGTGATGGATGACGGATGGTTCGGCCACCGCGACGACGATTCATCATCGCTTGGTGACTGGGAGGTGGACACCCGCAAACTCCCCCACGGCATCAAGGGGCTGACCGACGAGGCCGCCAGGCGCGGAGTCAAGTTCGGCATATGGATCGAGCCTGAGATGGTCAACTCCAACTCCCGGCTTTACAAGGAGCATCCCGAATGGGTGATTAAGGCCGCCAACCGCGATATCATCCAGGGACGGGGAGGGACACAGCTTGTCCTCGACCTCGCCAACCCGAAGGTGCAGGATTTCATCGTCAACATGGTCGATACCCTGATGACCAACAATCCGGAAATCGCATATATAAAGTGGGACGCCAACGCCCCGGTGATGCAGCACGGCTCTCAATACCTCCCCGCCGACCGCCAGAGCGAGATGTCGATACGCTACCACAGGGGGCTGACCTCGGTGATGGAGCGCATCCGCGAGAAACATCCCGACGTGGCCATCCAGGCCTGCGCGTCGGGTGGTGGCCGCGCCAACTACGGCATCCTCGACAACTTCGACGAGTTCTGGGTGTCAGACAACACCGACGCGTTCCAGCGTCTCGGGGCGCAGTGGGGACTGAGCTATTTCTTCCCCGCGATGGCGATGGGGAGCCATATCAGCGCTGTCCCCAACCACACCACCTTCCGCATCGTGCCGCTCAAATTCCGCTGTGACGTGGCGATGACCGGCCGTCTCGGCATGGAAATCCAGCCCCGCGACATGACCCAGGAGGAACGCGACTTCTGCAAGGGGGCCATCGAGGCATACAAGGGATTCCGCGACGTCGTGCAGCTCGGCGACCTCTACCGCCTTGTCTCCCCGTTCGACAACCGTGGGGCGGTGGCGCTGATGTATGTCAGTCCGGCCAAGGAGAAGGGGGTCTACTACTGGTTCCGCACCAACAACGATTACTCCGCCCCGCTGGCGAGTCGTCCGCTCATGCAGGGTCTCGACCCCGACGCGTCATACAAGGTCACCGAAATCAACCGCGTCGACCTCACACCCCTCCCCTACGAGGGTGAGGTGTTCACTGGCCGCTTCCTGATGGACAACGGCCTTGAGATGAGGACATCCCACAATATGGAGTGGGGGAAGAAGACCGACTATTGTTCGCGTGTGCTTCTCCTTGAGAAACAATAATCCCCCTGTCACCGACCGTACAACCTTAAACCTGATGCCATGTCAACAGTAATGACCGAAATCACCCCCTTGTCGAAGGAGGATTGCTTCTATCTCGTGGACCGCTACAAGAGCCAGTTTGACTACCCGCTCCACCGTCACGACGAAATCGAGCTTAACTTCGTGGAGAACTGCGAAGGGGCGCGCCGTATCGTCGGTGACTCCGTGGAGGTATTAGGGAAATATGACCTGGTGATGGTGGGCACCGGCCTGGAGCATGTCTGGGAGCAACACCTCTGCAAGTCAGACAAAATCAGGGAAATCACCATACAGTTCACTCCGGAGGTTTTCGGCGACACCTTCCTGGCCAAGACCCAGCTGAAATCAATCAGCGACCTTTTCGGGAAAGCGGCCTCGGGGGTGGCCTTCTCGCTGGGGTGCATCGTGCGCATCTACAAGCTGCTTGATGAAATCACCCAGGCGCAGCCCGATTTCTACCGCGTCCTGAAACTGATGGAGATACTCTACATCCTCTCCAAGGATGACGACTTCCGGCTTCTCAGCTCCACCTCCTTCGCCAAGGCGGGAGCCACCTCGGAATCGCGCCGTATCCACAAGGTCGAGGAGTACATCCGCGCCAACTACCGCCGGGAACTTCGCCTGGAGGAGCTGGCCCAGATTGTCTGCATGACCCCGTCGGCATTCTCCCGCTTCTTCAAGCTCCGCACGGGGCGCACCGTCAGCGACTACATCATCGACGTGCGCCTGGGACACGCCGCCCGGATGCTCGCCGAGACCATGTCGTCGGTGCTGGAGATATGCTTCGAGTGCGGCTTCAACAATGTCTCCAACTTCAACCGTATATTCAAGCGCAAGAAGGGCTGCTCCCCATCGACTTTCCGCGAATATTACCGCAAGAACAAAATAATCATCTGATTCGCCCCTTGCAAATCTCGCTGAAAATGCGTAACTTTGCGGTCGGTTTGGCGCATCGCGTCCATTCCTGACACTAACCAATTAAACATCAATAGTTTAAAAAATGAACCACTACGAAACCGTTTTCATTTTAACTCCCGTTTTGTCTGACGCTCAGATGAAGGAAGCGGTAGAGAAGTTCACAAAGGTCCTCACCGACAACGGCGCGACCATCGTGAACGAAGAAATCTGGGGCCTGCGCAAGCTCGCTTACCCCATCCAGAAGAAGTCCACCGGATTCTACGCAATGGTTGAATTTGACGGCGACCCCACACTGGTGAAGAAAATCGAGACCGCTTTCCGCCGCGATGAGCGCGTCATCCGCTTCCTGGTGTTCCGCAACGACAAGTACGCCGCCGAGTACGCCGCAAAGCGTCGCTCCCTCAAGGCCGGCAAGGCCGCAGCAGCTCCCGCCGAGAACGCCGAGGCATAAGCCACGAATATCGACGGACGCAAACAAAACATCAACCAACAAAAAAGAATCTCGACTAAAATGGCACAGACCCAATCTGAAATCCGCTATCTTACCCCCCTGTCGGTCGACGTCAAGAAGAAAAAATACTGCCGCTTCAAACGTTCCGGCATCAAGTACATCGACTACAAGGATCCCGAATTCCTCAAGAAATTCCTCAACGAGCAGGGCAAAATCCTTCCCCGTCGTATCACCGGTACCTCGCTGAAGTTCCAGCGCCGCGTGGCACAGGCCGTGAAACGTGCCCGCCACCTGGCCCTCCTGCCCTATGTGACCGACCTTATGAAATAAGCCGACGGCTCAGACACCAATAACTTCAACCAATTAGAACTCCCATCCGTATGAAGATCATATTGAAAGAAGACGTGCGCGGCCTTGGCTACAAGGACGACGTTGTCGAAGTAAAGGACGGCTACGGCCGCAACTTCCTCATCCCCCAGGGCAAAGCCGTGATCGCAAACCCCTCAAACCTCAAGCAGCTTGAGGAGAACCAGCGCCAGCAGGCCCACAAGCTCGCCCAGCTCAAGGCCGACGCCGAAGCCCTCGCTGCTTCACTGGCTGACGTTTCCCTGACCATCGGCGCCAAGGCTTCCGCCAACGGCACCATCTTCGGCTCTGTCAACAACATCCAGATCGCCGACGCTCTCGAAGCCCTCGGCCACAAGGTTGACCGCAAGCTCATCGAGCTCAAGGAAGCCGTCAAGGAACTTGGCAAATACACCGCCAAAGTCAACCTCCACAAAGAGGTTACCGTTGAAATCCCCTTCGAGGTTGTGGCTGAATAATCCCGCCCCCGAAGAGAAAGATATTTCCCCCGTTCCCCCCAACCAATCCACCCGGGGGGAACATACAATCCCCAACGTGAAAGCCGGTATGCGTGAGCATCCCGGCTTTTTTCGTCCCCCTCCCAATCCCACTCCCAAAATTCCCAATCCTCCCAGTCCTCCCAAGACTCCCATAACTCCCATTCTTCCCATAATTCCCAATTTTCCCATAACTCCCAATCTTCCCAATCTTCCAATCCTCCCCCAATTCTCCCCTCACCCCCTCTTCCCAAACTATTTCCTCTCCCCGCGCGTTTAGGTTTAAACAAAGGTTAAATCTGTTTAAACCAAAAACTCACTATGGAATACAAGAGCGAAAGCGAGACCCGCAGAGAGTCGCGCCGAGAGAAAGAACGCGAAGCCAAGATTGCCGAAATCCGCGAGACCGACCCCGGCTTCATCCCACCCGAGCATGAGCCCCGTGCCAAGAAAAGCAGCACGAGCTTCTGGATGTGGATTGGAGTGGGAGTGCTGATCATCCTCCTGCTGATATGGCTGTCGATAGCGATGTTCACCGGCGACACCGACGTTGACCTCATCACCCCCTTCCCCTGGGTGTGACCCCGTGACGCGCCGGACAGCGTCAATATCCGCCGCCACCCCTCTGCCATTCAGCACGATAAAGAAAGTTTGTTTTTTTGGGACGGATTTCGTAATTTTGCATAGGGACAAGAAAACCACCCCTCCGCGACATGACAGAAGACAATTCCGCCCTTCTCGACCAGGAGCTTCCCCTTGAGGAACAGCGCCCGGTCGAAGCGACCTACACCGAAGAAGAAATCAAGACCCTTGACTGGAGGGAGCATATAAGGCTCCGTCCGGGTATGTATATCGGCAAACTCGGTGACGGGTCGAAAAGCGACGACGGAATATATGTGCTGATAAAGGAGGTGCTTGACAACGCCATCGACGAATACATGATGGGCTATGGCCGTCAGATTTCCATCGATGTCACCGACACCACCGTCACCGTCAGGGACTACGGCCGAGGAATTCCCCTGGGGAAACTCGTCGATGTGGCCTCGATAATCAACACCGGCGCCAAGTATGACAACAAGGCGTTCAAGAAATCGGTGGGCCTCAACGGTGTCGGCATCAAGGCGGTCAACGCCCTCAGCTCGTCATTTGTCATCCAGGCCAACCGCGACGGGATGGCCCGTAGGGCTGAGTTCTGTCGCGCCGAACTGCTCAACGAGACCCCTGATTTCCCCACAGAGGAGGCCAACGGCACCTTCGTCGAGTTCACACCCGACGCAGAGCTGTTCAAAGGTTACAGCTTCAACCTCGACTTCATACTGGCGATGGTGAAGAACTACACCTACCTCAACACCGGCCTGGAAATCTATCTCAACGGCAAGCGTCATTACAGCCGCAACGGACTGCTCGACCTGCTGAAAGCCAACCTCACAAAAGACCCGCTCTATCCCATCATCCACCTGCGCGGTCAGGACATCGAAGTGGCCATCACCCACGCCAACCAGTATGGCGAGGAATATTATTCATTCGTCAACGGCCAGTTCACCACCCAGGGGGGAACCCATCTGGCGGCCTTCAAGGAGGCGGTCAGCCGCACGATGAAGGACTATTTCGCGAAAAACTTCGAATACTCCGACATCCGCACCGGTATGGTGGCCGCTATAGCCATCAAGGTCGAGAACCCCGAATTCGAGTCACAGACCAAGACAAAACTCGGCTCACGCGACATGGGGCCTGACGGCCCGACAGTGGCAAAGTTTGTCGGTGACTTCCTGAAAAAGGAGCTTGACAACTTCCTCCACAAGAACCTCGAGACCGCCAACATAATCCTGAAGAAAATCCAGGAGAGCGAACAGGCCCGCAAGGCGATGGCCGGCATCACCCGCCAGGCCCGCGAACGAGCCAAGAAGGTCAACCTCCACAACTCCAAGTTGCGCGACTGCCGGGTACACCTCAACGACCCCAACAACTTCAAGGATGAGGAAAAGGCCCAGGAGCTTGAAAAGAAAAAACTCGCGTCGAGCATCTTCCTGACCGAGGGTGACTCCGCCTCAGGCTCAATCACCAAAATTCGCGACGTGGAGACCCAGGCGGTGTTCTCGCTGCGCGGTAAGCCCCTCAACTCCTTCGGGATGACCCGCAAGGTGGTCTACGAGAACGAGGAGTTCAACCTCCTCCAGGCCGCCCTCAACATCGAGGAGGGAATCGACGGCCTGCGCTACAACAATGTCATCATCGCCACCGATGCCGATGTCGACGGTATGCACATCCGCCTGCTGCTGCTGACCTTCTTCCTCCAGTTCTTCCCCGATCTGGTGAAGAAAGGGCATGTCTATGTGTTGCAGACCCCCCTCTTCCGAGTGCGCGACGACCGCGCCACCCGCCGCAACGGGACGAAGAAGAAATCCCGCAAGAAGGAAGATGAAGGGCAGGAGGAGACCAAGGACTCATACTACTGCTACACCGACCAGGAGCGCATCGACGCGATTGCCCGCTTTGGCAACCACGCCGAAATCACCCGATTCAAAGGTCTGGGCGAAATCTCTGCCGACGAGTTCCGAGACTTCATCGGGCCAGATATGCGCCTTGACCGCGTGACCCTCAGGAAGGAGGATGCCGTGTCGGAGCTGCTGGAGTTCTATATGGGCAAAAACACCTCCGAGCGTCAGAACTTCATCATCGACAACCTCGTGGTGGAGGATGACTCCGAGATTTCCTGACAAGGCATCCCCCCTGGCGACCGGCTTTTAAGAATTATTCAGAATTTACTTTCGGCTCCATGACCAGTCAAACATACGAATGGATTCTTCAAAAGTAAACACCTCCGCCAAGCCCCGTGTGGCCCTTTTCGCAGGGTCGTTCGACCCCTTCACGACCGGCCACAAGTCGATTGTCGACCGGGCGCTCCCCCTCTTCGACGCTATCGTCATCGGTGTGGGGATAAACTCCGCGAAAACCCGGTGGATGCCGCTCGACGAGCGCATATCCGCCATCCGCGCCCTCTATGCGGCCAATCCCAAGGTCTCCGTCGAGAGTTTCCAGGGACTGGCCTCCGACTTCGCCCGCGAGAAAGGCGCGGACTACCTCCTGCGGGGTGTGCGCTCGATTGCCGACTTCGAGTATGAGCGCAACATGGCCGACGCCAACCGTATGCTCACCGACGGCCAACTGGAGACCATCCTCATCCTGTCGCTGCCGGAACTTGCAGCCGTAAGTTCCTCCCTCGTAAGGGAACTCGCCCGCTTCGGCGCACCTTACACGCAATTCATCCCTAAGCCATAACCCTGAAAATGAAAAAAATCACGATACTTATGCTCGCGGCCCTGGCCGTGGCATTTCTCTCATCCCCCGTTGCAGCCCAGAGCGACCTCTTCTCATTCCTCGGAGGGAGAGGTCCCGTAAAGATACCCGCCGCCAACAAGGTGGCGCAGGCAGAGAAGATTATCGAGCAATGCTACGTTGACACAGTCAACACCGACCAGCTCGCCGAGGAGGCCATCAAGGCCATGCTCGCCACCCTCGACCCCCATTCGACCTACTCCGACCCGGAAGAGACCAAAGAGCTGACAACCCCGCTCGACGGTAACTTCTCCGGCATCGGCATACAGTTCAACATGCTCAACGATACCCTCTATGTGATTCAGACCACATCCGGAGGGCCTTCCGAGAAGGTGGGAATCCTTCCCGGCGACCGCCTTATCCAGGCCGACGACTCGATAATCTCAGGCGTGAAACGCCCCAATTCAAGTGTCATCAAAATCCTGCGCGGCCCCAAGGGGACACCTGTCAACCTCAAGATACTCCGCAAGGGGGTAGCCGAGCCTATCGACTTCCTCGTCGTGCGTGACGACATCCCTGTCTACAGCATCGACGCGGCCTATATGGCCGACCCGACAACCGGCTACATCCGCCTGTCGCGTTTCGCCGAGTCAACCCCCCAGGAGATTTCGGAGGCGATGGCCAAACTGCGCCGCCAGGGGATGAAAAACCTCGTCCTCGACCTCCAGGACAACGGCGGGGGACTGCTCGGCTCGGCCATCGACCTGGGCGCACGGTTCCTCAACCGCGACGACCTGGTTGTCTACACCAAGTCCCCCTCGATGGGTGAGCATTACTACGGCACCGACCGCGACGGGGAGTTCCGCGACGGCCGCGTGGTAGTGCTGGTCAACCAGTATTCAGCCTCGGCCAGCGAAATCACCGCCGGAGCCATACAGGACCATGACCGCGGAGTAATCGTAGGTCGCCGCACATTCGGCAAAGGACTGGTACAAAGGCCGTTCCCCTTCCCCGACGGCTCTATGATACGCCTTACCGTGTCGAAATACTATACCCCCGCCGGACGTTGCATCCAGAAGCCTTATGAGCGAGGGAAGAGCGACGAGTACCGCAAGGATATCCTCCACCGCTACGAGTCCGGGGAGTTCTCCTCAGCCGACTCGATACATTTCTCCGACTCTGACAAATACGCCACACTCCGCACGGGCCGCACTGTCTACGGAGGGGGCGGCATCATGCCGGATGTGTTTGTCCCGGTCGACACCACCGGCTATTCCGACTATTACCGCGACCTTACCGCCAAGGGAATCCTCAACCGCTTCGCCATCTCATATGTCGACACCAACCGCAAGCAGCTCACCAAGACCTATCCCACAGAGGAGAGCTTCCTGGAGGGTTTCGCCGTCACCCCGGAGATGATTGACGAGATGGTGCGCCTTGGCGAGACCGACTCCGTGAAGCCCAACCCCGAGCAGCTGGCGATATCGCGCCAGACGATTGAAACCATCCTCAAAGGTATCATAGGCCGCGACCTGTTCGAGACCCAGACCTACTTCAAGGTTGTCAATCCGGTGCTTAATCCGGTCTATGTCCGTGGTCTGGAGATTGCCAACGACCCGGAGGAATACCGCCGTCTTCTCTCACCTTCCCGTTGACCCGGAGCAACACCTGCAAGAGCATAATTTGTCAATAATTGTTAACCGCACGTCGGAAATGGGGAGGTTATACCCTCCCTTTCCGTCGAAATGAACTAACTTTGCGGCAAATTGGAGAGGTATGGCCAATCCGTCGGCACAGCTAACTTTAACCCCCGGCGAGTTGTTCATATGGATAAGGGTCACGCCCCCTTGTTTCCGGCATTGCCGGGGACATTCGCGCCCAAGACCGTGACGCGTCCGCGACGGCGCATGTCAATCCAGCTCTCCATCTTATGTTTCCAATATGGCCAACATACTAACGACACTTATAAAGCGTCAGACCGACGCTTATTCTGCCGAACGGACAGCCCTCTGGGAGCGCAAGGCTCCCGGCCTATGGAGCCCCATCAGCTGGGGACAGCTGGCCGAGGCTTCCTCAAAAGTAGCCTGCGCACTTGAAATCCTCGGAATCAAAGAGGAGGAGCGTGTGGCTGTCTTTTCCCCCAACGACCCCAAGATTCTCGCCACCGACTTCGGATGCTTCGCCAACCGCGCGGTGACCGTCTCGATTTACGCCACCTCATCAGAGGAGCAGGTAGAATATATCGTGCGCGATTCCGGGGCAAGAATCATCTTCGTCGGCACCCGCGCCCAATACGCCATCGCCCGCAACGTGGCCTCGCGAGTCCCCACCCTGACCCAGATTGTGGTCTACGATGAGGTCGAGACCGACACCGACGACACCACTTCGATGACATTCAGCCAGTTCCTGAAACTTGGCGAAGCCGCATCGGAAGCATGCCGCGCCGAGGTAGAGGCCCGTACAGCCCGTGCCGTCCCCGAGGATGTCGCCACCCTGCTCTACACCTCCGGCACCACCGGCGAGCCCAAGGGGGCAATCCTCCCCCACAGCTGCTTCAACGCCGCCCTCGAAATCCACCATCGGGTGCTGACTTCCCTCTCCGACCGCGACACCTCGATCTGTTTCCTCCCGCTGAGCCATATCTTCGAGAAGGCATGGACCTATTTCTGCCTTGACTCGGCCATACAGATTTACGTCAACCGCGATCCGCGCATCATCCAGGACACCATCAAGGAGGTATGCCCCACCTGCATGTGTTCCGTGCCACGCTTCTGGGAAAAAGCCTACACCGCCATCCAGGAGAAGATGAGCGAGATGAGCCCCCTGCAGCGCTGGATATGCACCCGCGCCCTGAAGGTAGGCCGTCTGCGCAACCTCCACTACAAACGTCTCGGCCTTCCCGTGCCGCGCCTGCTCGAAGCCCGCTACCGCTTCTATGAGAAGAAGGTCTTCGCCACAGTCAAGAAAGCCATGGGCATCCCCAACGGCAACATGTTCCCCACCGCCGGCGCTCCCCTCAGCAACGCCATCGTCGAGTTCTTCCGCTCGATGGGTGTGGACATCATCATCGGCTACGGACTCTCGGAGACTACCGCCACCGTCAGCTTCTTCCCCTATGTCGGATATGAAATCGGCACTATCGGCACACCCCTCCCCGGCATCGAGGTGAAAATCGGCGAGGAGAATGAAATCCTCGTCAAGGGCCCGACCGTAATGCGCGGCTATTTCAACAAACCTGAGGAGACCGCAGCCGTCTTCACCGAGGACGGATGGTTCCGCACAGGTGACGCAGGCCAAATCGACGAGCATGGCTCGCTGGTGCTGACCGACCGCCTCAAAGACCTCTTCAAGACCTCCAACGGCAAATACATCGCCCCTCAGGCCATCGAGAGCCGTCTGGGCGAAGACAAATATATCGACCAGGTGGCTGTGATCGGAGACAGCCGCAAGTATGTCACCGCCATCATCGTCCCCGCCATCGAGGCCGTCAAGGAATACGCGCGGCGCAAGAAGATTCAATACCAGTCTCTGGAGGAGCTGCTCAAGAACAGCCAGATTCTCGACATGATCGCCCGCCGCATCGACACTCTCCAGGAGGGTCTCGCCTCATTCGAGAAAATCAAGAAGTTCACCCTCCTCCCCCGCGAGTTCTCGATGGAGAACGGTGAGCTTACCAACACCCTCAAGATTCGCCGCCCGGTAATCAACCGCCGCTACGCCAACGAAATCGAGGCGATGTATGCCTGACCCAGTTCCCGCTATTTTTCGATAGCCTAAAACATAGTTTTATAACATCTAAGTTTCCTCCGGTGGAGGAAACTTATTTTTTTATGTTAATTTAGCAGCAAGAATTTGCATTCACGCAAGAAAAACTGTATTTTCGTAGTCATATCCGACCTTTCACCCGCCACCGTATCCTCCGGAACCTTGGCGGCGACAAATGCCAACACAAATACTAACATAACAAACCTCTAAAATCTAATGAGTTATCTCAAGTTTGATAAGAACCTGATGATTAATCTCGAGCAGTCCCTCCCCAAGGAAATGCTCCGGACCAATCAGGCGGGGGCTTATCATTGCACGTCCATCGTGGACTGTAACACCCGTAAGCAGCACGGACTGCTGGTGGTGCCTTTGGGAGACGGAGACTACAATCCCCATGTCTTGCTGTCATCGCTCGACGAGACAGTAATCCAGCACGGGGCTCCCTTCAACCTGGGGCTTCACCGCTACCAGGGGGGCGTCTACAATCCCAACGGCCACAAGTATATCCGCGAATTCGACTGTGAGAGTGTGCCGCGCACGACCTACCGTGTCGGAGGGGTGATTCTGACCAAGGAGAAGATTTTCATCCAGCATGAGAACCGAATCCTCATCCGATACACCCTCGTCGACGCCCACTCACCCACAACCCTCCAGTTCCGTCCTTTCCTGGCGTTCCGCGAAAGCAATGCCCTCTGCATGGCCAACGACACCCTCAACAAGGAGTGCATCCCGGTCAACAACGGCATCTCCTGCTGTCTTTATCCGGGCTATCCGGCCCTCTACATGCAGCTCACCCGCAAACCGGAATTCGTCTACGATCCCCACTGGTACAACAACATCGAGTATGTCAAGGACATGGACCGGGGCGTACCCTACTGCGAAGACCTCTGGGTGCCGGGCTATTTCCAGGTGAACATCAAGAAAGGGGAGTCAATCATCTTCTCCGCCGGCCTGTCGGAGGTCAATCCCCGCTCGCTGAAAAGCATGTACGAGGCGGAAATTGCGGCCCGCACCGCCCGTTCGAGCTTCTACAACTGCCTGAAGAACTCGGCCAAGCAGCTCTACCTCAAGGATGGTGACAAGGAATATATGCTTTCGGGCTACCCCTGGGGGAAAATCCTCGCCCGCAACACCTTCATGTCGCTCCCCGGCAACACCATCGCCATCGGCCACCGCGAGGACTTCGAGAAGATAATGGAGACCGCCGCCGAAGCTCTCAACCGCTATATGGAGACCTTGAAGGAGGATTCGAAAATCCATGGCATCGGGCTGCCTGACATTCCCGGATGGGCTGTGTGGGCCATCCAGCAATATGCCAAGAACTACGGCATACGCGATGCCGCCGAGAAATACGGCCAGCTCGTCACCTCTCTGCTCGACTTCACCATCGACGGCAAGCACCCCAACCTCTTCCTGCAGGATGACGGACTGGTGTCAACCGACGGATCGGTAATACCCGCCTCCTGGATGAACTCGATGTGGAATGGCCGTCCGGTCGTGTCGCGCACTGGCCTGCTTGTCGAGCTGAACGCCTTGTGGTACAACGCATTGATGTTCGGAGCCGAGCTGACCGAAGGGCTTCCCGACCTGGCCGAGGCCCGTCAGCGCTGGCTCGACATCGCCGCCAAGGTGAAGGAGTCGTTCGTCCAGACATTCCTAAACGATTTCGGTTATCTCTACGACTATGTCAACGGCAACTACGCCGACCCGTCGGTGCGGCCCAACATGGCCATCGCCATCGGACTTGACTACTCACCCCTCGACCGCCGCCAGCGTAAAGGGGTGCTTGATGTCGTGACCCGTGAGCTGCTGACCCCCAAGGGGCTGCGCACACTCTCCCCAAAGAGTTACGGCTACCGTCCCAACTACCTCGGTTCGCCCGAGGAGCGCGAGTATGCACTCCACAACGGCCCTGTCCGCCCCTGGCTTATGGGCTTCTACGCCGACGCTTACCTCAAGGTGTTCGGTCACAGCGGAGTCAGCTACATCGACCGCATGATGATCGGCTTCGAGGAGGACATGTCCAACGGCTGCATCGGCTCCCTCTCGCAGCTTTACGACGGCAATCCCCCCTACACCAACCGTGGAGCCATCTCCCACGCCACAAACATCGCGGAGGTGTTGCGCACCATCCGCACTCTCAAGAAATTCAACGACTGACCCCTGAACAAACCGACTGAAACATGAAAGCATTAATGTTCGGATGGGAGTTTCCCCCTCACATCCTCGGCGGTTTGGGAACCGCCAGCTATGGCCTGACCAAGGGCATGTGGGAGTGTGGCGACATGGATATCACCTTCGTCATCCCCAAGCCTTTCGGCGACGAGGAACGCCACTTCGCCAACATCATCGGCGCGTCGCAGACCCCCATCGCGTGGCGCGACGTGAGCCGCGAGTATGTCGAGAACCGCATCGGCAAGGTAATGGATCCCGACCTCTACTTCCGCCTGCGCGACCATATCTACGCCGATTTCAACTATATGCGCACCAATGACCTTGGCTGCATAGAGTTCTCGGGACGCTACCCCGACAACCTCCTGGAGGAAATCAACAACTACTCCATCGTTGCCGGAGTCATCGCCCGCACCATCCCCTGCGATGTCATCCACTCCCATGACTGGCTGACATACCCTGCCGGCATCCACGCCAAGCAGGTGACAGGCAAACCGCTGGTGATACATGTCCACGCCACCGACTATGACCGTTCGCGCGGCAATGTCAATCCCACCGTCTTCGCCATCGAGCGTGACGGCATGAACCAGGCCGACCATATCATCACCGTCTCCAACCTGACCCGCCAGACCGTAATCGAGAAATATGGCATCGACCCCGCCAAGGTGACCACCGTCCACAACGCCGTCACCCCCCTGAGCGAGGAATACCTCAACGTCCAGGTCGAGAAGCCCAAAGACAAGATTGTCACCTTCCTGGGACGAATCACGATGCAGAAAGGCCCCGAGTATTTCGTCGAGACTGCCGCCAAGGTGTTGAAAAACAACCATAACGTCCGGTTCGTCATGGCCGGTTCGGGCGACATGATGGACAAGATGATCAACCTCGCCGCAGAGCGTGGAATCGCCGACCGCTTCCATTTCCCCGGCTTCCAGAAAGGGAAGCAGGTCTATGAGATGCTCAAGGCGTCGGATGTCTATGTGATGCCCTCCGTCTCCGAGCCGTTCGGAATCTCCCCGCTTGAGGCGATGCAGATGGGTGTCCCCTCCATCATCTCCAAGCAGAGCGGTTGCGCCGAAATCCTCAACAATGTCATCAAGACCGACTATTGGGATGTCGACGCTATGGCCGACGCCATCTACTCCATCGTCACATACCCCGCCATGCACCGCCAGCTCAGCGAGGATGGCCTCGCCGAGGTCAACCAGATCACCTGGGACAAGGCCGGACGCAAGGTAATCGACATCTACAACAAGGTCCTCAAAAAAACTGATCCCTATTAACTAACATCCACATCCCAAGATAATGAAAGCAATCTGCTTCTATTTCCAGATTCACCAGCCGTTCCGCCTGAAGAGATACCGCTTTTTCGACATCGGCAACGACCACTACTATTATGATGATTTCGCCAACGACGACATCATCACCCGCATAGCCCGCAACAGCTACATCCCGGCTGCAGAGAGCCTGCTGCGTATGATCGAGCAGACCAAGGGAGCATTCCGGTGCGCCCTCTCTGTCACAGGTGTCGCCCTGGAGCAAATCGAGCAATATGTGCCCGAATTCCTCGACCTGCTCAAAAAGCTCGCCGACACGGGCAAAGTCGAATTCCTTGCCGAGACCTACGACCACTCCCTGGCCTCCCTATCCGACCCAGAGGAGTTTCGTCTCCAGGTGAAGCTCCATTCCGACAAAATCAAGGAGCTTTTCGGCCAGACACCCAAGGTGTTCCGCAACTCAGAGCTTATCTATTCCGACGAAATCGCCCCGCAGGTATTGGCGATGGGCTTCAAGGGGTGTATCACCGAGGGAGCGAAACACATCCTCGGATGGAAGTCGCCCGACTATGTGTATTGCGCCGCCTCCGCTCCCAAGCTCAAGCTGCTGCTCAAGAATGACAAGCTTTCGGATGACATCTCGTCACGTTTCTCCGACACAAGCTGGAACGAATACCCCCTGACCGCCGACAAATATATCGGCTGGATTGCCGACACCCCCCAGGAGGAACAGGTGTTCAACCTCTTCATGAACCTGGAGACCTTCGGCGAGTTCCAGCGCCGCGAGACCGGAATCTTCCAGTTCCTCGAAGCGCTTCCCCGTTTCGCCGCCGAGAGAGGAGTGCAGTTCATGACCCCCTCAGAAGCTGTGAAGACCTTCAAGGCTGTCGGCGAGCTGTCAGTTCCCTTCCCCATGTCATGGGCCGACGAAGCCCGCGACACCTCCGCATGGCTCGGCAACAAGCTCCAGAATGAAGCCTTCTCCAAGCTTTACTCCATCGCCGAACGTGTCCGCCTTTGCGACAACCGACAGCTGAAACAGGACTGGGGTCGTCTGCAGGCATCCGATCACCTATTCTACATGTCGACAAAGCACTTCGCCGACGGTTCATCCCACGCCGCCTTCTCCCCCTACGAGACCCCCTTCCAGGCATTCACCAACTACATGAACGTGCTGGCCGACTTCATCGTCCGCGTCGAGGAGCAGTACCCGATGAACATCGAGGATGAGGAGCTCAACTCCCTGCTGACCACCATCCGCAACCAGGCCCGCGAAATCGAGACCCTCAACAAAGAGGTGGCCACCTACCGCCTCAACGAGGAACATCTCAACGAGGAACATCGCCTGCGCGAGAAAGCCGCCCCCGAGAAGAAAGAGACCAAAAAGGAGCCTAAAAAAGAGGCCAAGAAAGAGACAAAGCCCAAAGCTCCCAAGTCTCCCAAAGCCCCCAAAACTCCCAAGGAATAATCCCCCTCCCGATAACTGACAGCCGCTCCGTGATGCCGTATGACATCGCGGAGCGGTTGTTTACTCCCGCCGTTGCGATATACGCCATAATACCGGAGTCATATCCGCCGCTGTTCATCTCAAATGGCTGTCCGCAAAATGCTTACCTTTGCATTTTAACTATCATTCATCATATGAGAACAGCAACTTTTTGCAAAAGACTATCGGTAGCATTTCTTGCGACAGCCTCAATCGTCTCATGTAGCAAATATGACGACTCCGAACTGTGGAGCGAGGTGAACAACATCAAGGACAGGGTCTCCGACATCGAGGCACAACTGTCTGGGATGAACCAGGACATTCAGGCCGTACATACCCTCGTCAACGCCATCAGCGCCAACATCTACATCATCAGCGTCACTCCCACCGACAACGGATATGAGATCGTGATGAGCAACGGAGAGCACCTGACAATCACCAACGGTCGCGACGGCAAAGACGGGGCGGACGGCAAGGACGGTGTGGACGGTGTAAACGGCTCCACACCAATCGTCGGGGTGGCCCCAGTTGACGGCGTGTATTATTGGACTGTGACAGTCGACGGCCACACCGAGTTCCTGCTCGACGCAAACGGCAACAAGATTCCAACCACAACAGCTTCCGAAGGGGGTGGTTCGGTGGCTCCTGCACCCATCATCAAGGTCGACTACTACGGATTCTGGGTAATCAGCTATGACGGAGGGGTCACCTTCGACTATATCCGCGACACGAGCGGCAACCCGGTAAAGGCCACTGGAGAAGGAGGAAGCGGTCTCTTCCAGGATGTATACCAGGAGGGCGACTACATCGTCTTTGTCCTTTCCAACGGCACTGTCATCCGCATCAAATCCTGCACCTGCCAGCCTTCCTCGAACAAGCTTGAGGATGACTACATAACCGTCGAGGGAGCCAATTATGTCGACCAGGACATGCCTGCTTCCACTACCACCCAGACCATCAATGGTTTCGAGATGAGCAGTCAGGTGATGAACGGCGCCATGAACTACATTTCGGTCAACACCACCCAGTCCATCTCGAAATTCTTCCTCGGTATAAAGGGTGTGCCGGGCTATCTTGAATACACCCCGACCAACACCGGCGGCTCCACTAACTCATATCTCATCCCTGTAATGATAAGCCCGAATTACACCGGCGACGCGACGATGGTGGTAAAGGCTCGTCTCACCAACGGTGATGTCACTTCATCGGTGGAAACCACAATGTCATACATCGACACCAAACCGGGTGCCATTGAAGTGAAACTGGCATTCAGCAACAGCAAGGATGTCGACCTGCACCTCTACACCCCCAGTGGCGAACATATCTATTTCGCTCATCGTGGCGGAACATACACCACCCCCTCCGGCGAGCAAATCACCTACGGGCTGGATGTCGACTCCAATGCCGGATGTCATATCGACAACATCAACAAGGAGAACATCTACATACCGGCGGAACTGGTTGAAAGCGGGACATACCGCGTGGTGGTCAACATGTATTCCAACTGCAATCCGTCCACAGCCACCAACTGGTCGATTGTGACCCGTTACAAGGGTGACATCATCACTCCCCTTTCCGGCTCGAACCCCGCTTCAGGAGTCTATCCCGTCAGGGCCGGCAACGGCGACAACACCGAGGTGATGACATTCAAAATCACTGACAGGCAGCTGATGAAAGGCAACAACATCACTTCCGGCTCAGACAGATATACATGGAAATTCACCCCTGTCGTTCCCTCCTGGACCGACCTTGAAAAAATGGAAGCTGAACAATAATCCCTGACCATATATCCGATAAGGAATCATTTATCTGAATAGCCGTGGGTTGGCGCGAGTGCAAAGCCCCCTTTGAGGGGCTGGCACAAAGCGGCAACCCACGGTTATGTTTCGCCAAAGGCAGGATTCCTCCGGAATCCGGGGGGAAGTCAGCGGGAGGGTTCGACAGCGGATGAGGAGGGGATGGTGTCGGAGGGGGCGGATGGAGCAAGGGGGATTGTCACCGTGGATTTCCGACGGCGGAAAAGGGGACGCAGGAACGAGGTAAGGGAATCGAAGTCCTTGCGGAGGATGATGCCTACACCCTGGGTGGTGAGCGCCGAGCGGAGATAGTAGTTCTGGTCGTTGTAACGGTTATATGCCTTCAGGCGGAAATTTCCTGAACGGTTGAGCAGGTACTCAAGCTCGAAATCCCCCACAAACTGGTTTGAGTCAGACTCTTATCGCGATAGCCGAGGTTGCCGTTGAAGAGAAGGCGGTTGTTGAGCAGGCGCGACGAGAGGGCCACATCCACCTCGACATCCGAGAAGTCGCCACGGCTGGAACGCAGGGCCGGGGCGATGTTCCAGTTGTCGGAAATCTGGCCGAGGATGTTGCCCAGCTGAGAGGAGAGGGTCGAGGAGGCCACCGATACAAGTTCGTTGCCGCGTGTGGCTCCCGCCATGTAATCGGGGGTATAGAAGCGGTTGAGCGCGAGAAGATATAGTATCTGGCGGTTCATCATCTCGTCAGTGGAGATGATAGACTTCACTTTCCGGTAGATGTCGGATGTCAGGGTCGGGAACTCCAGGTCAAAGGCGATTTCAGGCTGACGAATGTCGCCGGTCACCTGCATAATGGCATTGACCGGCACATTTGTGCGGTTAAGCTCGCTGTCGTTGAGGAAGGATTCATCGAGGTCGGAAAGATTGGCGTTGAGCGAATAGGCCGCCTTGATGTCAAGCTGGGCGGCATAGGGGTCGCCGTTGAAGGCAATCTCGCTCCCGGGCTTGATGGAGAAATCCTTGATTATGATGTCCTGGAGGGTGAAGTTGTAGTCACCCCTGTCGAGGGTGTAGGTGCCGAACATCTTCAGGTCATTGTTGGCCGAATAATAGTCCATCCTCAGATGTCCCGCGCCATAAGCGCGTATGCGGTCCCCCCCGACAGGATCCATCACCAGGGTAATCTCCGCCCCGGGGGTGACACCCATCTGTATTGTGATATTGTAGTCAGAGGAGGATGTGTCGTCATGGCTCGCGGCGAGGGCACGCAGGCGGTTGACAAGGTCCATCGAAGTGTCGCGCAGTTTCAGCGTGTCAGACAGCTCCGCGGCCAGTTTCCCCTTGTCGCGGAATGTCAGGAAGGAATATTCGTCAGCCTCAATCTGGTCAGACAGGACGAATGTGAATGTCGAGCCTGGGGCTGTCACCATGTCGATGCTGATGTCAACACGTCCCGGCTCCCCCTTGACATAAGCCCCTCCGTCGCCGAACACACGTCCGTACCAGCGGGGATTCTCCTTGACCGTCTCGTTGTAGCACAGCAGCCCCTTCGCCCCGGTGATGGCGAACTCAAACCTCGGTTCCTTGAAACAGGAGTGCCTTACCCAACCGTTGAGGTTTGCGGTGTGTCCCTTGTAATCGTGGACGGTGATTCCGTTGAGGTCGATATATCCCGGGCGGATATGGATGGAGTCCGAAGCCCAGTAGGTGGTGTTGGTGAAGTTGATGCGCATGCTTACCGAGTCGGCCTTGACATCCCCCTCGAGGTCGATATACTTGAAATTGCCGAACACACGCGCACGCCCCGAGGCATAGCCGGTGATGTCAGAGGCGAACGCCTCCATATATGGCTGGAGGAATCCGACAGGCTCGCGGTCGACATTGAAAGTGAGGTCGAGCGAGTCGCGTGCGGCGAAAATGCCGCCGGAAACCGTGGATTTTCGGCCATGGTTGTCGATGTCGGCATCGAGCATCACGGCGAGGTCGGCAGGATTGAAGCTCGACCTGACCACAGCGTCGCCAAGCACCGTCTTGTTGTAGCTGATATCCTTGACCCTCAGACCAGGGGTCTCCAGACGGGGCTGTCCGGAATAAAGGTCGGAGGCATAGAATGTGCCGGAGGCATCCCCCCCGAGCATCGCCGCGTCTATCCCCAGCGACTCAAACAGGTAATCAAGGCTGAAATGGCTCAGATCGAGGGTCAGCAACGCCGTCGGGTCGGGCGACACCTTACCGTTGATTTTCACGAACTGCGCACTATGGCTGGCATGTATCCCGTCGACATCCACCTCCTTGCCGCGCACCACCACCTTGGCCGGGGCGACAACCCAAGTGGAGTCGTTGAAGGTCAGCGACGACTTGCGGAGGTTGACCGTCGTCGTCAGCCCCTCCTCATCCCTGGAGAAATCGGTGGCCAGTCGCAGTTTCCCCTCGTAAGCCCTCGCGCGGTCAATCTTCCACTCCAGGGTGGAACGCAGTATGTTGTCCCCACCCGAGGCAGTCAGCGACACGGTCATCGGCCCACCTTTGGTCGGCGCGGTGGTCAGGAAATTGAGCCGTCCACGTCCCTCCTCACCGTCGATATATGCCGACAGTGATGTGTTCTCTATGAGTTTGGAGCCTTGCCTGAGATAGGGAGCCGACAGGTTAAGCTCCAGGTCGTGGGTCTCCTGGCAGACACCACCTTTTATCGTCACAGGGTATATGACACTCATCGGCAGATGGAAGAACGCTGCGAGACGTTCGGTCTCCTTGACCGTGAAATCAAAGAGAAAATCGTTGGTGGCCATCAGCCCGTTGCGGGTGCTGGCACTTTTGGCCTGCTCAGCCTCAAGGTCGTGACGAGCATGGGCCGGCAGCAATGCAGGGAACGCCTCCGACACGATGTCAAGCACCGCATCCCCAAGGAATTGGAAATCAAACATACCCCACAACGAGCCGTCGAGCCAGTCGCTCTCCAGGTCAAGGCGCGCGTTGCCATCCTCCAGCGTGCGGGATTCAAGATTGAACCGCGACATGGTCAGGGCCTCCCCGTCGGCCGGTTTCAGGGTGAGGTCGGTTATAGTGGCGTGGCCATCCATGCAGCGCACGTCAGGCCCTGCGAAATCCACATCAATGTTGGCCGACATAATCCCTCCGGGATATTTCCCCCACAACCCCAGACGGTCAGGGCAAATACGCCCCACATCAGCGGTCAGGGTGACCGCCGGATTCTTCCTGTCAATCGAGACAGTACCCTCGGCAATCAAGGCCAGGTCGCGGTCATCCACCCCGATTCTACCCCCGGCGATATCATTGTCGATGGTCAGCTCCGCGCCCACCCCTGTCAGTTCATGGCCTTTCAGGGCCACACGCGGCATAGCCACCTCGGCGTTGCCGTGATGCTCATTCCCGGCCACGGTGTAGAACGCCTCCACTTTCCCCTCCATCCCGGCA
Source organism: uncultured Porphyromonadaceae bacterium (assembly GCA_900548705.1). Taxonomy (GTDB): domain Bacteria; phylum Bacteroidota; class Bacteroidia; order Bacteroidales; family Muribaculaceae; genus UBA7173. The sequence continues at coordinate 22,704 of URLF01000003.1, forward strand.
GGGCCGACAGCGGGGAACAGCACCCCGAGGTCGAGGTAACCGTCAGTCTCCAGAGAGGCGTGGATGTCGTAATGTGTCTTGTCTGATATGGAGCCGGCCCCGGCGAATGTCAGCTTTCCGGGAGCGGCGGCCAATGAGAGATTGCCGTCAAATGAGCGCATTGTCAGCTCACCGTCGGCGATGAGTGACACAGGCCCGGCGGCACGTAGCAGCTCGGCGACCTTTGGGGAGACCACCCCCATCTCCGTGACCATTCCCGCCACCTGCCCCCCCGAGAACGCGACATCGAGGTTGCCAAGCTTGACTGACCTCTCCTCACTCTCGAGGTCAAAGCCCTTGGCCGAAAGGTCGACAGTAAGCATGTTCTCCATTTCAAGGCTCATACGGGCGGTAAGCTCCGAGGGGGTGCCGGAGATGGTGAAACGGGGGAAGGAGGCCATCACCCTCATATGATCGAGGGGAAGCCAGAACGCCTTGAGGTCAGGCATCCATAGATGGGAGTCGTCCGACAGACTGACCGTCAGGGGGTATTTCCTTACACTGGCCGGAATACTGCCCAGCCCGTCAAGGGGGAGGCGTATGTCGGCGAATTTCAGCCGCGAGGCCGGAAGCTCCAGGTCGAGATTCCTTACCTCAAGCTCCTTAGCGGATATATGGAACATACCCGACAGCTGCCTGACGGCGAAACCGGCCTGCTCCTCGAACCCCATTCGTCTGAGGTTTATCGTGAAATCGTCATTGGTCAGGCGGGGAAGAGTCAGGTCGGCGCGGAATTTCGAGACATGTAAGTGGTTGGGGTCGAACTGCTCTTTCCGGGGCTGGTCAACCACATCATAGCTGACCGAGGAGGAGCGGATTATGACGGTCGATACCTTCAGGTCGAAACTCGTGGGGGGCTTGTTCTTCTCTTTTGGGCTGACCGCGTCAATCACCCCCTGGATATTCAGAGGGGCAGACAGCGAATCGCGGCGCAGCCGGACATCGAGACCGATGAGCTGCACATAATCGACGCGCCAGGTGTCGGATGTCAGGCCGTCCCACAGAGACACACCGGCCCCGAGACGGCTCACCGTCAGGGCCGTGTCGCCCGGCGCGGTCTCAAGCACCACATCCCGTAGGATGACCCGGTTGAAAGGCATCACCCCTAACTCACCTATCGTGACACGGGCATCAAGCAGCTCTGACAACTCCTTCTCCAGCGTGTCGGCGATGCGGCGCTGGACTCCCGTCAGCGACAGGGCCACATACAGCACGGCCGGAACCACCGCTATGAGAATCAAGGCGGTAACCAGTATGGTGCGGAGAATAGAGTAAACAGACCTCATCTGACTATCAATCGTTTATGCACACGTCAACTCCCGGCTGCGAACCGAAGCCGGGGATGACATCGTATTTCTCTGCGAAGTTAACAAAAAAACCGCATATTTCTTGCCAGAATCTCAACGAATCACTAACTTTGTTGCTAAAAGATTGTATCTGTTTTCACAATCTATAAAGCCACCACACAAAGAATATGTCAGGTAAACGATGGATAACAGCGGCACTGGCCGCCACGGCGCTTTGCGTAGGAACCGTAGCCCGCGCCGACCAGTACAGCGGAGAAAAGACTCTCGGCATCAAAGCCGGTTACAACACCTATAACCACCGCCCGTTGGCCGGAGCCCAGTTCTCTTACCGCTTCAACCGCCTGCTGAGACTCAGCCCCAATGTGGAATATGTCTTCCGCAACGACGGCCTCGACGCATTCATGGCAAACCTGAACATGGAATTTGTGTTCCCTCTCGCCCAGGGACGCTGCGACATCTATCCGCTGGCCGGTATCAACTTCTCGAGCTGGAACTACCACAGCACCGACATCACCCCCATGGTGTCCGCTCCCGACCTTCCGGAGACCAATGATGTGTCGTCACGCGTGTCACGCTTCGGCCTGAACGCCGGTGTCGGCTTCGGAGTGAACATAAGCGGTTCGCTCCGTCTGTCGGCAAGCGGCGCCTACACCTTCATCAAGGAGTTCCACGGAGCGAACATCGTCCTCGGAATCCATTACCGGTTCTGAACCTCGCGCCCCCCCTCGCGGCCACGGCAACCACGAAACATCACAACAAAAACCAATAAACTTACTGACAAGACTATGATTTCAAAAGAACTGGAAAAGGCGATAAACGCCCAGATCAACGCCGAACTCTGGTCGGCATATCTCTATCTCTCCATGTCAATGCACTTCGCACACGCCGGATACACCGGTATCGCGAACTGGTATGCCGTGCAGTTCAAAGAGGAACAGGACCACGCAACCATCTTCATGAACTACCTCAACTCCCGCGACGGCAAGGTGACACTTGAACCGATTGCCGGCGTGGAGACCGAATGGGAGTCACCCCTGGCCGCTTTCGCCGCCACCCTCGCCCACGAGCAGAAGGTGACCTCGCTCATCAACGACCTCAACACACTGGCTGTCGAGCACAAGGACTACGCAACCCAGGCCACTCTCCAGTGGTTCATCACCGAGCAGATCGAGGAGGAGGAGACCGCCCGCGAATATATCGACGCCCTCAAGAAAATCGGCGACAACGGCTACGGACTCTACATGTTTGACAAGGAGCTGGCCGCACGCACCTACACCACCCCCAGCCCCCTTGCTTCAAAAGACTAAACCGATATCCGTTCCGGACTCCCTGGGAATCCATCTCCCTGTCTTATACCACCCCTCGCCTCGCCCGCAGCGCATCATGCCCCGGGCGGAGCGGGGGATGATTTCCCAATAATAATTAACCCCGTTTTATCCCCTTACCGATTTATGGCGAAGAAGGTTGTCGAGACCCCGCTGATGAAACAATATGTCCAGATGAAAGAGAAACATCCCGACGCGGTGTTGCTCTTCCGTGTGGGCGACTTCTACGAGACATTCAGTGACGACGCGATAACAACGTCGGAAATCCTCGGCATCACCCTGACCCGCCGCGCCAACGGGGCGGCCTCCTCAATCGAACTTGCCGGATTCCCCCACCACGCCCTCGACACCTACCTGCCGAAACTGGTCAGGGCCGGAAAGCGCGTGGCCATATGCGAGCAGCTCGAAGACCCCAAGCTGGTAAAGAACCGCCTGGTAAAGCGTGACATCACCGAGCTTGTCACCCCCGGCGTGGCCCTGGGTGACAATGTCCTCGACCACAGGGAGAACAACTTCCTCGCCGCCGTCCATTTCGACAAGGACACCCTCGGGGTGGCCTTCCTCGACATCTCAACCGGTGAATTCCTGGCGGCACAGGGCGACACCGACTATGTAGGCAAGCTCCTGTCGAGCTTCGCCCCCAAGGAGGTGCTGGTCGAGCGCGGAAACCGCATGCGCCTCGAAGGGGAATTCAACGGCAAGTATCCGGTATTCGAGCTTGAAGACTGGGTATTCACCCCCCAGGCAGCCAACGACCGCCTGCTTAAACAATTCGAGACCGTCTCGCTGAAAGGGTTCGGACTCGGCAAGATACCCCGCGCCGTGGTGGCCGCCGGGGCGATACTCCATTACCTCGACATCACCCGCCACACCCAGACAGGCCATATCGTCCGCATCGCCCGCATCGAGGCCGACCAGTTCGTGCGCCTCGACAAGTTCACCGTCCGCAACCTCGAACTTCTCGTGCCGCTCGGCGAGGAGGGGAAAAGCCTGCTCGACGTGATTGACCGCACGGTAAGCCCGATGGGTGCCCGTATGCTGCGCCGGTGGATATGCTTCCCGCTTAAGAATCCGGTGGAAATCAACCGCCGTCTCGACGTGGTCGAGTATTTCTTCAAGGAGCCTGAACGCCGCGACGCCCTGGTCGAGCTGTTAGGTCAGGTAGGCGACCTCGAACGCCTGGTGTCGAAAGTAGCCGTTGGGCGCGTCACCCCGCGCGAGGTGGTGCAGGTCAAAAACGCCCTCGTGGCCGTGGAGCCGATGCGCCGCCTTTGCATGGGAGCCGCCCTCGACGTGTTGCGCTCGATGGGTGAAAGCCTCAACCCCTGCGAGCTGATGCGCGACCGTATCGCCCGCGAAATCTCCGAGGATGCCCCCAACGCACTCAACAAGGGTCACGTCATCAAGGCCGGGGTAGACAAGGAGCTTGACGAGCTGCGCCAGATGGCATTCCAGGGCAAAGATTACCTGCAACAGATACAGCGGCGCGAGAGCGAGGCCACCGGCATCCCGAGCCTGAAAATCGGCTACAACAATGTATTCGGCTACTACATCGAAGTCACCAACACCCACAAGAACAAGGTGCCGTCGGAGTGGATACGCAAGCAGACACTTGTCAACGCCGAGCGCTACATCACCGCCGAGTTGAAGGAATACGAGGAGAAAATCCTGACCGCCCAGGAACGCATCGAGACCATCGAGGCAAGGCTCTACAACGAGCTTGTGGCACGTCTCGCCGAGTATGTGCCGGTAATCCTGGCCGACGCGAAAGTGATAGCCCGGCTCGACTGCCTGCTGGCATTCACCCGTGTGGCCCGCGAGAACCATTACAACCGTCCGGTGGTCGACGATTCCCTGACGATTGAAATAGTCCAGGGCCGTCATCCGGTAATCGAGAAGGAGCTTCCCCCCGGCACACCCTACATCTCCAACTCAGTCACCCTCGACAACGAGGAGACCCAGGTGATGATGATCACCGGCCCGAACATGGCCGGTAAGTCGGCCCTGCTGCGCCAGACGGCCCTGAATGTGCTGTTGGCCCAGATAGGTAGCTTCGTCGCCGCCGAGAGCGCCCGCATCGGCGTGGTCGACAAGATTTTCACCCGTGTCGGGGCCTCGGACAACATATCCCTCGGCGAATCGACATTCATGGTGGAGATGAACGAGGCCGCCTCCATCCTCAACAACATCAGCCGCCGATCCCTCATCCTCTTCGACGAGCTGGGACGCGGCACCTCGACCTATGACGGCATCTCCATCGCCTGGGCCATCGTCGAGTACCTCAACCGCTGTCCCGAGAAGCCCAAGACCCTCTTCGCCACCCACTACCACGAGCTTAACGAGATGGCAGAAAGCTATCCCGGAGTCAAGAACTTCAATGTCTCGGTCAAGGAAATCGACGGCAAGGTGGTCTTCCTGCGAAAGCTGAAACCGGGAGGATCGGAACACAGTTTCGGTATCCATGTCGCCAAGCTCGCCGGCATGCCACGCGCCATCGTCGACCGCGCTTCGGCTGTCCTCAAGCAGCTTGAGGAGATAAACCGTGGCAACTCCGGGGAGAAGGTGGGGAAATCAATTCCCCAGCCGCAGACCGAAGCCGGGATGCAACTCAGTTTCTTCCAGCTCGACGACCCCGTCCTGAGCCAGATCCGTGACGAGCTGCTCGGTCTCGACATCAACAACCTTTCCCCCCTCCAGGCCCTCAACAAACTCTCCACCCTCCGTGAAATCCTCCAGGGAAAATAACCAGCATTTCAACCCCTCCTGCCTTATGAGCGACAAAACCAGCCTCACCCCACGCGAAGCCCTCGCAAACCGCGTGCGCTCCATCCTCGCCGAGAAACGCCCCGTCAGGATTCTTTTCGTCTGCCTGGGCAACATCTGCCGCAGCCCCGCCGCCGAGGCGGTAATGCTCGACACCATCGGACGTCTCGGGCAGTCACACCTCTGGGAGGTCGATTCTGCCGGGACAGGCAACTACCATATCGGCGACCTCGCCGATCCCCGCATGCGCAGCCATGCCGCACGCCGTGGCATCCGCCTGCTCCACCGCGCCCGCCAGGTGAAAGCCTCCGACTTCTATGACTTCGACATCATCATCGGCATGGATGACTCCAACCTGCGCAACCTCCGGGCGATGTCACCCACCGTCGAGACCGATTCCAAGATAATCCCGATGGCGGCATTCTTCCCCGGAGCGGAACTCGCCCCCGAGCAACCGGCCAGGAAAGGAATCGCGTCGGTCATCGGGCCGTTCGACAGCTATGACCATGTCCCCGACCCCTACTACTCGGGAGCGGAAGGTTTCGAGCTTGTGCTTGACATGCTTGAGGCTGGTTGCCGCAACATTGCCTCACTCCCGGGCTGAACTTTATCGGCCGGTAACGCATTTTAGATAAAGGACGGTTTAGATAACTAAACTGTTTTTTATCTAATTTAGCATAACCGGAATAATGAGTTCAAAAATCTTCAAAGCCGCGCTCCCTATGGCCACGGCACTCCTTTTCGCCTTTCCTGTCAGCGCACAGCAAACCGGGGATGACAACGACGACGTTATTTATGAGGTAGGACAACTCGAAGTGGTCAGCACCCAGAGCAATCCAATCGTAAAGAAGGCCATCGAGAAGGCGCGCCCGGTCGAACCGGGTTCCGTACCCACCCCGAAGTTCACAATCAAGACCCACAACAACAAGTTCATGCTGACCATCGGCGGGGAAATCAACCCGATGCTCGGATATGACATCGGCAACAACCTCTACTCGACCGACGCGGGGAGCAGCTTCGTCACAGGCGACATCCCGGTACCGGCCCTGACAGGCCACAAGGGTGACTTCTTCATGAACGCCCTGAACGGCAACATCGACTTCACCGTGGTCGGTTTCGCCGGAACCCGCGACCAGGTGACCGGTTATGTGAAAGTCGGCACCAACGGCAACGACAAGCCCCTCAAGCTCAAACGCGCCTACCTGTCATGGCGTAATGTGTCGGCTGGTCTGATAACGACCCTGGCCTGTGACCCATACGCCGCCCCGCCCCCCACAATCGACCCCCAAGGCCCTAACGGCGACATCAACACGACCTCATACCAGCTGCGTTACATCTCCCCCAGCTACGGAGGCTTCCGCTTCGCCGCATCAATCGAAATGCCCTCATATTACAGCGCCAACGGTGTCTACCGTGGCAAGGACTACACCTCATGGTATGGCCGCAAGGTCAACGCCGACGTGGACCAGCTCGTGCCTGACATCCCCCTCTGGATCGAATACCAGAAATCGGAGCAGAACCGCGTAAGGTTCACCGCCATCCTGCGCAACTTCGCCTACCAGGACATGGTATGCCAGAAACGCCGCAACCTGTTCGCGTGGGGCACGATGCTGTCGGGCAACTTCTCCTTCTATGAGCCGCTGACCTTCTATTTCCAGGCAGCCTACGGCAAGGGTATCGCCAGCTATATCCAGGACCTCCAGGGCAAGCCCCTCTCCTTCACCCCCAAGGCCGACGAACTCGGGCGGATGGAGGCCAACCCCATGATGGGTCTTGTGTTCGGAGCGTCATACAACGCGACAAAGAAACTGCAGTTCAATGTCGTCGGTTCCTACGCCCGCATATGGAATGTCGAGCCTTACGCCACATTCCAGGACACCAATGTAGCCGACGCCAACGGCCATGAGGTGATGTCGGCCGGCAACGCCAATTACCGTTACGGTGTCTATGTCGCCGCCAACTGCTTCTACAGCTTCACCAGCTATCTCCAGATGGGTATCGAATACCTCTACGGACGGCGCGAGACCTATGGACTCGGGGGCGCGAACGACTCCCGCATACAGACCCAGATTGCCCTGACATTCTGAGCCAGCATACCGTTCTCACACCTGCTGAATCAAATTGCATAAAGTCAGACCGATGATGTCGCCCCCATTTTCAGCGGCATCATCGGCCTTATATATGTTAAATAACACCACAACACGGCCTAACCCATTGTTTTTCGCGGCGATATTCGTATATTTGCAGTGACTGAACGAGGCAATATGAACCAGACCGATGATTTCAGGACCGCGCTGGGGGAGGAATCGGATCTCCCCTTGTCCGACAACATATTCAAACTCATCACCGACAACGCCGAAACGCTGACATTTCGCAAGGGTGAGACCGTGGTCGACATCGGCAGTGTCGATTCCGACATCTACATCATCAAGGATGGCATTGTGAGAGGCTATATGATCAACGACGGAGTTGAGATGAATATATATTTCGGGATGAACGGCACTCTCCTGACCTCCATGCAAGGCTATTCTCTCGCCCAACCGTCGATTATATGCATCGAGGTATGCTGTCCTTCCACAATCCTGCGCATCCGTAAGCCTGTGTTCGAGCGGCTTATGGAGGAGTCCAACGAGTTCTGCCGTTGGGTATGCGGGGTTTTCAGCCGCCGCAGCTGTTTCGACGAACTTAAGGCCAAGGTAATGAACGGCAACGCCAAATGGCGGTACGAATGGCTTGAGAAATGCCGTCCCGAGCTGTTCGACAATGTGCCCCTGAAAGCCATCGCGTCATATCTCAAGATGACGGAGGTACACGTCAGCCGCATCCGCAAGAAGATAATCAAAGAGGGCAGACTCTGACATATTTCCATCAAAACAGTCACCAAACAATCATTATGCCACCAAAATTAACATAGGTTATTTTTTTGATGGATTCACTTGACGTAATTTTGCATTATCGGTTCCAAATCATTTTGTCACAATACAACAAACACAAATATTATGCCTATGAAACTTTCACGTCTACTCCCTCTGTGTGTGGCGTTCACAGCCCTCAATGTAGGTGTTGCCGTCTCTGCTGCTCCGTTTGAGATTGAGGAGAATTTCGATGACAGCTCCCTCTTCCCTGACGGGCAAAGACTCCCCGAAGGTTGGACGGAACGCTCTACTTACCACTTCCATCGCGCTTCCGCGTCTGATACCGGACAGCCGACCTATTCAGGATCCTACATGTTCGGTGTGTCGGACACATACAACAATGATGTGTTCTACACCGCCCCTATGGAATGCGCAGCCGGTCAGCCTTTCACAATCGAGTTTATGGCCAGAACACTTGGCCGTCAGCCCCAAGGCTTCATAAATCCCGGCCTGAAAATCTATGCCGGAGCCACACAGGATGTTTCGCAGATGACCTTGCTGGAGACAACCCCGCAGGCAACTATCACGGAATGGCAAAAATTCAGCTTCGAATTCATTCCTGAGGCAGATGGTGAATACTGTTTCGCCATCCAGGTCTACCATCCCGGAGGTATGGATATGCTCGGCCCATGCTGGTTCGACGATTTCATTTTCACCGGCACCACTCCTGAGGCCCCCACACCTGAACTTGAACCGAATCCCGACAATCTCGCCAATTGTGTCGAACTTCCATATCTTGAGGAATTCGATGGCGAGAATTATATCGGGGACACATTTGTCCCGCAGAATTGGCTGACAACAGGGGACGCTATCTGGCGTACCGTCAATATGGATGCGCTGACCGCCCGCTCAGGCTCATGGTATCTTGTCGCTCCGGACAACACCGCCGACCGCAACCAGCGTCTCTACACCCCCTTCTTCAACCTTCAGGAAAATGTCGAGTACACTCTGACATTCTACACCCACTTCGAAGGCATATACAACCAGGCCTCCGGGCAATGGTTCTCAACCACGATGAATGTGACCGTCGGGACTGAGCAGGACGCAGATTTCCATCCCGTCATACTCCAGTCCATCTCACGCAACGAGGATGACGCCAACACCTGGACAATGGAGACCGTCAAGTTCACACCCAAGGCCACCGGCCCCTACTGTTTCTGTTTCCAGCTTGAAGGCCCGGCTTACAGCGGGTTCGTGGCCATGGATGATTTCTACATCACATCTCCCAACGACATCCCCCGTCCGATACCTGACTTCAACATTGTCGGCACATTCAACTGGACAGACAGCAAAATCCTGACCACAGAAACCACTCCCATCCGCCTGCTCAACGCCAGCCGCTACGCAGATGATTTCCAATGGGATCTCGCCGGTCTTGAGCACAATATGCTCCCCGACGGCAGTGTCGATGTATTCTTCACAACCTCCGGCACACATTCCCTTAAACTGACTGCCACCAACGAGAAAGGCAGCCGCAACGCCGTAAAGGAATTCAATGTGACTGTCATTAATGAAGACATCAACAACCTCCCGATTCTGTCGTTTGACCCGGGAGCTGTCACTTACTTCGACAGAGGCAAGATTCCCTGCTACGACACTGACGAAAATGGCCTTGACTATGTGAGCGGTTTCAACCATTATTATCGTTGCCTGGCAGAGAAGTTCATCCTCCCCACCGATGTTGACTTCAATGTCTTCCGGATAAGCTTGTGGAACACAAACCTGCGATACGTTCCCACACAGGATGCTGTCGACCAGTCTCAACAGCCGTTCTCTCTCAGTCTCTACGGCTCAGACGAAGAGGGTAATCTCGACGAGAACAAGCTTCTGGCCCGTAAAACCACAACTATGGCCGATATTTTCGGGACTACCGGAATCGGAAGCATTGGAGAAACTCGTGTCATCGACTTCGACACCCCCGCCAAAGCTAACGGCACTGTCTATGTCGCTTACGAATTCTCTGACAATATGAAAATCGATGTGGAAGACCCGGCAATCGGACGCTCTTTCTTAGGTATAGGTATGGTACGCCACAAACATGGCCAGACCACCCTCCACGGCAAAATGATTGCCGCACCCGAAGGAAGCACCATCTCAACCGACGGCACCTGGTATCCGGTCGATGCCCTCACAGACAGTGCCAAAGGCTTCGGTCTTAACATGCAGCTCTGGGCCAACGCGACCCGCGACAGAAGCGCCATCGCCATCAACAACTTCGGAGAGACTGTGTTCGGTGTCAAGTCAGACAGCGGCATCCTTACCGTCAGCGGCACCCAGGAGGGTGAATATGTTGCGGTATACGATCTCACAGGTTGCCAGGTTGCCCTTGTCAAGGGACACGACGGCGCTACCACCGTTGACTGCACCGATCTCGCAAAGGGCACCTACATAGTGTCGACCAACGCCGGTGCCGCAAAATTCGTGAGATAACAAAAACCGAGGTTTATTGAAAACCGATTGATGAATACTGACAGCGCCGGCAGTGAGCATACCACTGCCGGTGCTTTTTAACAATTGACAATCTTTTCTCAGTCCTACCCCACCACAGACAAGATTATGAGACAAACCTGCATAAAGACAGCGGCTTTGGCCGGATTGCTGTCGACAGCCTCCGTCATGTTCGCGATGCCCCCGATTCCCGGAATCGTCACGGCTCACCAGCCCGATGGGTCTACCATCGAGGTCGAATTGCGCGGTGACGAGCATTTCTCATGGGCGGTAACCCCTGACGGCACCACCCTCATGCGCGATGCCGACGGGTTTCTCCGTCCGGTCAGCCTGCAAGAACTCACTGCGGCCCGGAAATCGCGCCCGGCGAAGGCCCCGGCCACACAGGTCGACAACTCCTTCCCCACCCGGGGCAAATGCCGCCTGCTGATGCTGCTGGTCAACTTCTCCGACACCGAGACCACCTATTCCCAGCAGGATTTCAACGACTACATGAACAAGAAGGGCTATCTCGGGATAGGCTCCTTCCGCGACTACTATCTGGAGAATTCCTACGGCGCACTCGACATCGAGACCACCGTCACTCCCTGGATAACTGTCTCGGGACGCAAAATAGACTACTCCACCGACAGCTCCCCCAGCCTTGTATATGAGGCTCTGGAGAAGGCCGCCCAGACCATCGACCTGACCCAGTTTGACAATGACGGAGACGGCATACTCGACGGTCTTGCCGTAATCCATCAGGGCCCGGGGCAGGAGTCGACACTTGACCCCACCGACATCTGGTCACACTCCGATATGGTGCGTGGCCGCGTGGTCGGCGGTGTGGAGGTAAGACGCTACACCATCCAGCCGGAAGTGCTGCGCGACGGAATCTCCACCATCGGCGTGATGTGTCATGAGTTCGGCCACAACCTGGGCGCGCCCGACTTCTATGACACAGATTACTCAGGTTCAGGCGGCGAATTTCCAGGCACGGGAGTATGGGACCTCATGGGTTCGGGAGCATGGAACGGCGTGTACGGCAACCGTCCCGCCGGTGTGAATATGTGGCAGAAGATTCAGTATGGCTGGGGGGCACCCCAGCTCCTCGACTCCGACCTGGATGTGACTGATATGCCCGGCTCCACCTTCTCTCCGGCGGCCTACCGTATGAACACCACCGTCCCCAACGACTATTTCATCATCGAGAACCGCCAGCGCGAGGGAAGCTTCGACTCGGCCCTCCCCGGATCTGGGCTGCTCATCTACCACGCCAACGACAATCTCGTGGCGGCCAATGTGCAGTCCAACACCATCAACAGCGCATATCCCCAGGCTCTCTATACCGTCTGCGCCGCAGCCAATTCAGACCCGACAACAAACCCCGACTCATACGGGAACGCGGCCTACGCACCATTCCCGGGAGCGAGCGGTAAGTACACATCCTTCAATGACGAGTCATTGCCATCCTCCCGTTCGGTTTCGGGACGCCGGTCATATTGCGGACTGTCGGACATCAGCATCAACAGCGACGGGACAGCCTCGTTCAGCTTCCGCAAAGAGGAGGCACCCGCATCTCCCCAGAATCTCAGCGCGACCGCGGCCAAAGGCATCGTAACCCTCACCTGGGAGATGCCCGCAGGTTCTGACTGGACCCGTTTCAACATCTACCGCAACGGAGTCCTCACCGGAGAAAGCCAGTCGACCGGTTATGTCGACGAGTCACCCGCCTCAGGCCGTCTGGTCTACGAGGTAGATGCCGAATATGCCTCCGGCCTGATTTCCCCCTATTCATCGGTGACGCTGCGCGTGCCTGACAACAAAATCGAGTCGGTCAACTATGATGTTTCGGAATCTGGCGTGACCCTCAACTGGGTCCTTTCAAACAAGCTGACACGCAAGGATGACAGCGCGGGGGATTCCTACCAGATTGTGGAGCATGAGGGGACCACCGTGGAGTTCGCCCACCGCTTCACCGCCGACGACCTCATAGTCTACAAGGGTGACAAAATCCGCCGTGTATGCTTCATGGCCTACCAGTCGAGCGCCGATGCCGAATACACCATCCGTGTCTGGAAAGGGGCCAAAGGCTCAAACAACCCGACACTGGTGTCAGAGCGTCTGGTCAAGGAGTTCGGCGCGTCGATATGGAACCATATCCTGCTGACCTCCTCCGTCACCATCACCCCCGACAATGATTATTGGATCGGAGTGAAAATCAAGACCAAGAACGGGGTGGCACAGATGCTTGCCGATAACGGCGACCTGGTGCCGGGCCTTGGCAACCTCGTCAGGATAAACGAGGGTGAATGGCAGGCCGACAACCGCGCGACAGGCAACTACTATCTCGAATGCGAGCTGTCCCCCGCCACAGACGACGCCATGACCCCGGTTGCGACCTTCGACACATTCAATCCCGAGACTGACCTGTATTATCCCGTGGGATTCGTGATCTCTCGCGACGGCCAGACCATCGGGACATCCTCATCGCGCTATTTCCACGACCCCGCACCTCTGGCAGGCACCCACACCTACGCCATCACCTCGCTTTACAAAGGTGGGTCGGAATCCATGCCGGCTGAGGTCTCCATCGCCACCTCAGCCATCGAGGCTGTATCGGAAGACTCAGCCATCAGCGTTCTCCATACCTCCGCAGGAATCGTCGTGGAGGGCAGCAACGGCCCCGTCTGCGTATATGACGCAGCCGGACGCGCCATCTTCCTCAGCGCCGCATATGACGGCAGGGAGATTCCCCTCTCCCCCGGCATATATGTCGTGAAGGCCGGGACATCCGCCTTCAGGATATGCGTGAGGTAGAAAACAAGACCTTCCCGCTTTAGTTAAACATTGCCGGGTCGGCCACGGTTATAATGACATACAAGTTTTGTTACGGATTTGGAGCGATTGTTGCCCGAAATTCGCTAACTTTGCAGGACAAAACTATGATTGAACGTATCGTCATTATAGACCAGGCCGACCCGGTCAGTTTCTACGGGGTCAACAATGCCAACATGCAGCTTATCCGCAACCTCTTCCCGAAGTTGAGGATGGCCGCCCGCGGCTCTGTCATCAAGGTCATCGGCGACGACGCCGAGACCGCCGAGTTCGAGAAGAAAATCAAGGAACTCGAGGCGTTCTGCGCCAAGTACAACAAACTCACCGAAGAGGCCATCCTCGATGTGATCAAGGGGGAGAAGCCCCGCGACATCAAGGGGGACGACGTGATTATCTACGGGGTGAACGGCAAGCCGATTTCGGCCCGTACCCCTAACCAGCAGAAACTCGTCGAGACCTTCCTCCACAATGACCTCACCTTCGCCCTCGGGCCGGCCGGTACCGGTAAGACCTATGTGGCGATAGCCCTCGCCGTCAGGGCCCTCAAGAACCGCGAGGTGAAGAAAATCATCCTCTCGCGCCCTGCTGTCGAGGCGGGCGAGAAGCTCGGTTTCCTCCCCGGCGACATGAAAGACAAAATCGACCCCTATCTCCAGCCCCTGTATGACGCGCTCGAAGATATGGTTCCCGCCGTCAAGCTCAAGGAGTACATGGAGACAAAGGTGATACAGATCGCACCATTGGCATTCATGCGCGGCCGCACACTCAACGACGCCGTGATTGTCCTCGACGAGGCCCAGAACACCACCACCCACCAGATAAAGATGTTCCTCACCCGTATGGGTATGAACGCCAAGATGGTCATCACCGGCGACGCCACCCAGATCGACCTCCCCCGCTCCACCCAGTCGGGCCTCATACAGGCCCTGCGTATCCTGCGCGACATCCCGGGGATAGGGAAGGTGGAGTTCGGCAAGAAGGACATCGTGCGCCATGCCCTTGTGCAGCGTATCGTCGAGGCATACGCCCGTGCCGACGAGGAGGAGAAAGCCCGGGCGGAGGAGCATCATCCGCAAGCCTGACCGTTTCAATCATCCCCACCGGAAAACATTCATTTCTTGACATATGGAAACTCTGCTGAAAACCAACTTCAACCTTCCCGGTCAGACAGCCGTCTACCACGGAAAAGTACGCGACGTCTACACCATCAAGGACAACCTGCTCGCCATGGTTGCCACCGACCGTATCTCGGCCTTCGACGTGATTCTTCCCAAGGGCATCCCCTTCAAGGGACAGGTAATCAACCAGATCGCCGCATACTTCCTCCAGTCGACCGCCGACATCGTGCCCAACTGGCGACTGGCCGATCCCGACCCGATGGTGACCGTCGGCTACCGTTGCGAGGGATTCCCCGTGGAGATGATCATCCGTGGCTACCTGACAGGTTCCGCATGGCGCGAATACGCCGCCGGAAACCGTGTGCTTTGCGGCGTGACCCTCCCCGAAGGCATGAAGGAGAACCAGAAATTCCCCGAACCCATCATCACTCCCACCACCAAGGCCGCCGAAGGCCATGACGAGAATATCTCCCGCGAGGAGATAATCGCCCAGGGACTCGTCTCGGAGGAGGATTACAAGCAGATGGAGGAATACACCCGCAAGCTCTTCGCCCGTGGCTCCGAGATGGCCGCCGAGAAGGGACTCATCCTCGTTGACACCAAATATGAGTTCGGCAAGCGCGATGGCAAGGTAATCCTCATCGACGAAATCCATACCCCCGACTCGTCGCGTTACTTCTACGCCGAGGGTTACCAGGAACGTTTCGAGAAGGGCGAACCCCAGCGTCAGCTCTCCAAGGAGTTCGTGCGCCAGTGGCTCATCGACCACAACTTCATGGGCAAGGAGGGTCAGACCGTTCCCGAGATGACGCCCGAGTTCTGCGAGGAGGTTTCGCAGCGTTACATCGAGCTTTACGAGCATATCACCGGCCTGAAGTTCCAGCCCGCGCCCTCCGACAATCTCGAGGGACGCATCGAAAAGAACCTGCTCGACTGTCTTGAGAACCTCGCCGAATAATCCGCGAGACTGACAAACCATCCATCACTCTGACTGACTTTGGAAATCAAAGCCGAAAAGATAACCCCCTACGGGAATGACCGTCCGAAAGGAGCGCAGGTCGAGGAGATGTTTGACAACATCGCCCCGGCCTACGATTTCATGAACCGGGCCATGACCCTCGGCATCGACCGGAGCTGGCGGCGCAAGGTGGTGAAGACCGCCGCGGCCGCCTCCCCCCGGGCGATTCTCGATGTGGCCACCGGGACAGGTGACCTGGCCATCCAGCTCGCCCGCACCATCCCGGCGGCCAATGTCACCGGCATCGACCTCTCGGATGGCATGCTCTCGGTGGGACGCCGGAAAGTGGAGGAGGCGGGTCTTTCCACCCGTGTCACCCTCCTGCAGGGTGACTGCCTTAAGCTCCCCTTCCCTGACGGCTCTTTCGATGTGGTGACCGCCGCCTTCGGAGTCCGCAACTTCGAGCATCTCGATCTCGGTTACGCCGAGATGGCCCGCGTGTTGCGTCCGGGTGGCACACTCATCATCCTCGAGCTGTCAGTGCCCTCATCCCCCATTGTAAGGCCGTTCTACAAGCTCTACACCCGGGGAATCATCCCTTTGCTTGGCCGTCTCGTATCAAGCGACTCCCGGGCATATTCCTACCTCCCGGAGTCCATCGCCGCGATGCCCCGTGGAGGGAAGATGCTCGACCTGATGGAGGGCGCGGGATTCACAGACTGCGCCCTGCGTCCTCTGACCCTCGGGGTCAGCTCAATCTACACAGGCCGCAAAGCCTGACCCCCTGCCGGGTCATGTATGAAGCGGCGGGAGAGACATCCCTCCCGCCCAAAACCATCAATCTCTGAATGCAATGAAAATTCTCCAGGGCCTTTGTGCCGCAGCCATAACCATCATCCCCGCCTCCGGGACGCGTGCCGCCGACCTGCTGCCGGCGATGACAGCCGCCACCGAGGGTGGTGCCGTCATCAACAGTCCCGCCGCTCCCGGCTATGCCGAGCGCGGACGGCTTATGATTGCCGATGAAAATTACCGTGGAGCCGCCGACCAGCTGCGGAAAGCGTTGTCGCTCGACCCGCTCGGGATTTCACCCGGCGACGAACGTGAAGCCGCCGAATACTGGCTTGCAGTGGCCTGCGCGCATATCCCCGGTGAGGATGCCACCGGAATGTTCTCGACCTTCCTGGAGAAATATCCAGCCTCACCCTTCCGCGAACGTGCGTTGCTCGGGTTGGCCGGAACCCTGCGCGACCGCGCCGACTACGCTGCGGCGCTGGAGGTCTACCGCTCTGTCGATGAAGATGCCCTGAATCCCTCTGACGCGGAGGAGAAATCGCTTGGTGAGGCTTTCTGCCTGCTCAAATTCGCACGTTACGATGAGGCAAAAAACCTCTACACCCCGCTGCTCTCGACCGACCGCGCCAACGAGGCACGTTTCTACATGGCCTATATCGACTATGTGGAGGGACGTTACAAGGATGCCCTCGCTGGCTTCTCAAAGGTCAACGACAACGGTGAGCCGCCGGCCAACATGACACCCTACTATGTCGCCCAGCTCCAGTATCAGCTCGGCGACTACGCCGCAGCCAGAAACACCGCCAAGCGGCTTCTCGACGGCAACTGCCCCGCCGAGTACCTGCCTGAGCTGAAACGTGTCTACGGCGAATCACTCCATGAACTCGGCGACACTCAGGCCGCCATCCCCTACCTCAAGGAATATTACGCCTCGGTCGATTCCCCCCGCCCTTCCACCTGCTACATACTCGGTGTGGACGCTTACAACCACGGGGATTACGAGGAGGCGGTCACGATGCTGACCCCGGCGGTGTCGGGAAGCACAGCCATGGGACAGTCGGCATACCTCTACCTCGGACAGAGCTACATGCGACAGGGCAATTATGACGCGGCCCTGCTCGCCCTCGACCACGCCGTCAAGGACAGCTACGACCCGAAGACAACCGAACTCGCGTCATACAACTACGCCGTCGCCACGGCCAACGGCGAAAACCTGCCGTTCGGCTCATCCGTCACCCTCTTCGAGAGCTTCCTACGCAACTATCCCGACTCGGAGATGGCTCCTGCCGTGGCCGACTACATCATCAGCGGCTACATCACCGACAACAATTACGGAGCGGCCCTCCGCGCCATCAACGGCATAAAGAACCCCTCCGACAAGATTCTCGCCGCCAAGCAGAAGGTGCTGTACATGTATGGCACCCGTCAGCTCCAGGCAGGCCGTCCCGATGATGCCATCACATATCTGAAAGAGGCCCGTTCGCTCGGACGTTTCTCCGGGGAACTCGCCTCGGAGTCGACCCTTTGGCTCGGCGAGGCGCAATACCGCAAGGGTGACTACGCCGAGGCGGTCAAGAGCTACAACTCTTTCCTCCGCGAGACCCCGTCCTCCAATCCCAACCATTCCCTCGCGCTGTATGATATGGCTTATGCCCGCTTCGCGCTGAAAGATTTCAAGGAGGCCGCCCGATATTTCAACCAATACATATCATCCCTGCGCAAGGGTAAGACACCGGCCGATGTGGTGGCTCTGGAGGCCGACGCCCACAACCGCCTTGGTGATTGCGCCTATTACGCCGCCGACTTCACGGGAGCCGCCTCGGAGTATGAGAAGGCCATCGCCGCAGCTCCGGAGTCGGCCGACTATCCGATGTTCCAGACCGCCATCATGAAGGGTCTGACCCGCGACCACGCCGGGAAAATCGAGGGACTGGCCACAATGATGCGCCGTTTCCCCTCATCGGCCCTTATCCCCTCGGCGATGCTCGAGACCGGCGAGAGCTACACCGAATTGGGTGACAACGCCAAGGCCATCACCACCTACGCCGCCCTCTCGCAACGTTATCCCTCGACAGCCCAGGGCCGTCAGGGTGCGCTCCTGCTCGCCATCGCCCGTCTCAACACCGGCGACACCGACCACGCCATCGAGGCTTACCGACATGTCATCTCGACATACCCCACCTCGGAGGAGGCACGCGCCGCAGCCGAAGACCTCAAGCATATCTATGCCGACCGTGGGGAAATCACGGAATATACCCGCTTCCTGGCCTCTGTGCCCGACGCGCCGAAGCTTGAGCAGGGTGAAATCGCCATCCTGCAGCTCGAAGGTGTCGAGAAGGCTTATGAGGGTGGCCGCGACAACGACGCGGTGCGTCTTGCCGAGGAGCTTCTGACATCATTCCCCGACTCCCCGCAGGCTGTCGACGCGCTCGCCATCCTTGCCGAGCTGAAAGAGAAGCAGGGTAAACCTGCCGAAGCCCTCGACGCTTACCGCCGCCTGGCCGACAAGGCATCCAACGAAATCGACGTGAACAACGCCCGTATGGGAATCCTGCGCCTGAGCCGTGACCTGGGCAGTGACGAGGCTGTGCTGGAGACAGCCCGTCAGCTCCTCGAATCCTCGTCGCTCGGCAACGACGACCGCAACGAAGTGTTGCTGGCAAAAGCCCTGTCGCTGCGCAACACCGGCGACAATGACGGGGCAGACACAATCTTCCGTTCCCTCGCCGCCAACCCCTCGACACTTCCCGGTGCGAAAGCCTCGTATTACCTCGCCCAGGGGTATTTCGACCGTGGCGACACCGCCGGGGCTCTCCGTCAGGTCAACAACCTTATCGACTCCAACACCCCGCAGGAATACTGGCTCGCCCGTGGCTTCATCCTGCTCAGCGACATAAAGCGCGTACAGGGCAACGCCTTCGAGGCTGATGAGTTCCTGCGCTCCCTGCGCGACAACTATCCCGGCGAGGAGGCCGACATCTACCAGATGATCGACACCCGTCTGGCCAAATGAGCCAAGAGTGAATGACCGATTTAAGAACGCGCCAAAAACCACAACTGCAATTACAATGAAATTACGCCATATACTCTCCATCGGCTGCCTGGCCGCCACCGCCACGGTTGTCTGCGCCCAGGACCTCGAAAAGGAAATCACCATCGACCGCGACATTGTCCCGGCCCAGCGTGCCGCCGCCCGTCCGGTGGTGTTTCCGGGTGTGACCGTACCGGCTGTCACCCCGGTCAGCCTGACCATGGAGGATAGCCGCCAGGCCCTCCCGGTCTCCCCCTCCCTGAACTTCTACGAACCGGCCCGTGACGCCGGGATGTTCCCCGCCACCCCCTGGCGCGGATATGTAGACCTCGGATATTTCCCCACAGTGGATTTCGGGGTGTCGGCAGGTTACTCCATCCTCGACAAGGAGGCCACCAAGCTCAATGTATGGCTCCAGGCCGACAACCGTAACTATGACTCACCGACCCAGACCGTCACCGACGATTTCAAATGGAAGACATTCGACATCGCCGGAGGTTTCGGCTTCTCGCAACGGTTCGGCAAGCACAACATACTGCGCCTGTCGACCGATCTCGGCTACTCAAGCTGGTCTTCCCCCCGGGAGTGGCTTATCAACGGACAGAAGTTTTTCAGCGGAGACCTTCATGAAGACCCCGACAAGAACCTCTCCAATTTCCGCTGGCACCTGGGAGGAGACTTCTCAGGACGCGGCAACGACCAGCTGACCTACGGGTTCGGAGCAGCTGTCGGACTGTTCCACAACCAGAAACAGGAGGTGGAATGGGTCGGCGGCACACCTGACTACTATCCCGAAGCCATCAACGACATGTCGGTGTCGTTCAACGCCCGTGTACGCCATCAGTTCTCAGGGCATGTCGGCATCGGCATAAAGGCTGAAGGTGACTTTATCCGTTACAGTTCGTTCTATACCCCGGAAATGCTAGCCAATGACATCAGCCGCAACCCGGCGACAGCCGACCCCGGCAGTAAAACCGTGGGCCACATCGCCTTCACCCCCGCTGTCGAATACAACGGCGGAAGCTTCTACGGCAAAGCCGGGGCACGTCTCGGGGTGTCGTTCAACTCGGGAAACACCTTCCATGTAGCGCCGGACATCATCCTCGGCATCAATCCCTCGGCCTCATTCGGGGTATGGCTGAAATTCGGCGGCGGAGTCCAGACCAACTCACTGGAGAGTGTCTTCCAAAAGAGCCGCTTCGCAGACTCCCGCCTGGCCTACAACCTCTCCAACCTGGCATTCACCACCCAGGTAGGTGTGCGCGTCGGCCCGTTCAAGGGAGCGTCGCTGACCCTCACCGCCGACTACGCCGCCGCCAACGACTGGCTTATGCCGTTCCAGCAGGCCAGCCTCACAGACCGTGTCTACAATATGTTCGCCCCCTCACGCATCCGTGCATGGAAATTCGGCGCGAGGATAGACTGGCAATACCGTTCGCTGGTGACAGTGGCCCTGTCATATGAATGTGTCCCCGCCGACACCGACGACCGTGCCTGGATTGACTGGTATGACCGCGCACGCCATGTCGCCGGTGCGTCGGTATCTGTCAAACCGATCTCCCCCCTGACAATCGACCTCGGTTTCACCGCCCGTCTCGACCGCGCACAATGGATTGAGAACCCCGGAGGAATCACATACATCAACGACCAGGACTACATCATCACAGAGCCTTATGCCGGTTCCTACGACCTGGGAGACCTCACCAACCTCTGGGCGGGAGCTTCCTGGCGGTTCACCCCCGCGCTGACCGTCTTCGCCCGTTTCGACAACATCCTCGACAAACATTCGGCGCAGGTGTTCAATGTACCCACCCAGGGATTCACCGGACTCTTCGGAATCGGATACAAGTTCTGAGCCGTCACGCGAGAGAAAGCATACAAAGCCCACTTCACAGTAATATCAGCCAGAGATGTTCAAGCCCAGATTGCTCCGCGAGACCGCAGAGATAGCCCTGACAGAAATCAAACGCCATATCGAGCCGAGCATGGCCGAGGAATTCTCACTACGGCGCGTCTCCGCCCCACTCTACCTTCCGGTGGCCTCAGGGCTGAACGACCCCGGGGAGGCGGTAAGGTTCACCTTGCCCTCGACAGGGGAGGAGGTGGAGATAGTACGCGGTCTCAGCCGCTGGCTGCGCACCCAACTGATACGCTACGACATCGCTCCCGGTTTCGGGGTGTTCACGGTGATGAACGCCCTGCTCCCCGACCAGGCCGAGACAGCCACCACCTCACCCCATCTCGGGGCATGGGCATGGCAACAGGTGGTAGACCCGGAGCATGCAGGAATCGACCATCTCGCCGCCACCGGCAAACGCCTCTACTCATTGCTGCAGCAGACCGAGGAGATGATACTCGAACGGTTTCCCCACCTGGAGCGCACACTGCCCCAACGTTTCGTAATCCTGGAGGAGTCGGAACTGGCAGCGCAGCATCCGGGTGCGACACCCGAACGCTGCGCCTATGAATACCTGCGCGAGCATCCCAACCGGGCCATCCTGCTTGTGGATGACCGTCTGAGATCGCGCCTGGCTGTATGGAATCCGGTGGTGGGGTGTCCGCTGCCGCTCGCGGAGACCTCGATAGAACTCTCCCTGCCGGTAGGGTCAATCGGAGGCAACATACTCCGCGACCAGTTCGCGATGCAGATTCTGCATCAGCCCCACCTCCTGCGTTGACCGCAATCAGTCAACCGAAATCTTTCTGACGGAGGAAGTCCCATCCTCGCCACGGGCGGAAACCACATAGACTCCGGCGGCCAATGAGAAGAGTCCCGCCGACTCGGCCTTACCTGACATCACCGTACGTCCGGCCATGTCGGTCACCGTATAGTCCGCCACATTCCCGAAGCAAACCATCTTCCCGTCAAGTGTGATTGCCATAGGCGAGCCGTATGCGTCGACCTCACCGATTCCTGACATGGCTGACATGTCGGGATAAAAAGTCTTCATATTGGCACCGCGCACATTGTATTCCACGGTGATATTGTCAACCAGTTGATATGCCATATCGGTCAGCAGAGTGCCGTCAGACGCGGGTGTGCCTAACGCGATGTCGCCATTGGCATACACCCCACGGATCATAAGGCCATCCATCTTTTCGGTAAGCTGCACACAGAGTTTGCCGCCACGGTCAGACACACGGAAATTATACATCTCTATGACCGGGCATCCATAATCACGCGCCTCCTTGTAGTTGGCGGCAGTGCCACCGGGCACGAAATAGCTTGCTCCCGGGTAGATATATTCCGTCGCGCTCCAGTCATGGGCCATAGTGTAGCCTTCACAGTATATCTGGGGCTTGCAGACAGCACCTCCCGAGACACTGAAGAAATCTCTGAGGGGCCAGCTTTCCTGGGGCGCGTCTGTTGTCTGCATATAGACAACAGGGAAATGAGAACCGTGGTCATACAGCAACGCAGGCCTGCCGGAAAGGCTGAAAGCCCCAAGGAAGATATATTCAAGGGAGGGATTGACACCCAGGTTGTAGACCAGCCGATCATTGGAGGCCCAGAAGCTTGCCATTTTCGGGAAAAGAATCGAATGAAGTTTGGGGCAGTCGGCGACATATGACAGAGGGACATCTGACCCGTAGCCATCCTCAACGACAGCGAGTTTCGACATATCCACAATCTGCAGCTCGGGATTACCGGCGAAAGTGGCCTCTCCGATATCAAGCCCCTCCTTGGGCATCATACCTTCTCTGAACACAACACTCTTGAACCCGCAGCCGCTGAAGATGCTGTCGCCCTCATATGAGATGTCTGGCAAAAAAGGGAACTGCTCAAGGCGCGTGCAGTTCTTGAACGCGTTGTGGCCGATGTATTTAAGTCCGTTGGGGAGGGTTACCTTGGTAAGCAGCTTACAGTCACGGGCAAAGTTGTCAGGGAGTTGCAACTTCGACTCGATGGTCATCTCCTGCAAACGTGTCAGGCCACGGAAAGCCCCGTTCTCGATTTTGCGGACGCTGGAGGGGATGATGAGTTTCGTGATTCCGCTGTTGGCAAACGCCTCCTTACTGATTGTATGCACTTTGTTGAACGATATCTCATACAGGTTGGCGGTGTTACGGAATGCCTCTGTTGAGATATTCCACACTGTCGAGGGGACAGTGAAGTTATAGGCTGTCTTGCAAGGAGGGAATGAATACAGAATCTCCTTCTTCGCGTCATACAGCACGCCGTCGAGGATTGAGAAATCAGACGGGGTCTCTGTGCCGTTTATCGAGAATTCCTTAAGGGCTGTCATATCCGAAAAACCGCAACCTTCGGAAAACAGCACAATATTGGGTGAAAGGGCGATGTTTGTGATGGTCGAGTTACCGGAAAAAGCGTCCCGGCCGATGGCTTCCACCGATTTCGACATCTTTAGGGTCGTGCCGGAGCTGAAAGTGATGGCCGGCGGGACACGGACAATCGAAGTTCCCCCCTTATACATCAGCAGTCCCGCGCCTGTGGCGGCGAAAGTCTCGTTGCCCGTGGCAACCTTGAAGATTGCGAGCTTCGGGCAGTTGAAGAAGTTCTTCGTCTCCTCGACATATCCGTCATAGACCTCCCCTATCTTGATTACGTTGGCGGGGATGGTGATTTCCGTGACTTCGGTGAGATTGTCAAGCGCGTGGGGAGCGATGGAGGTGACCTTGTATGTCACTCCGTCTTTCTCGAATGTCTCTTTCAGCACAAGTTTGCCGGAGGTAGGCTGCTGACCGCCCCACCCCACAAGGGCACAGGTTTTGCGGGAGTTGTTGAACTGCCCGTAATTGTAAGTGATGGCGTTGAGGGCGAAAGCCGACAACACACATCCTGACAGGAGTAATTTTCTTATCATTTCGTTGTTGATAAAGATGGATGAATATGGTTGCATGACGACAACCGTAGCTATAATCTCGACAGCAAAGATACCTATTATCTACCGCCACGTATCGGCTTTCCGCAAGAGTGTGACAGGCATAGACCCTTTATAGGCTTCGGCCGGTTTTGTCGTCGGTATGTCCCTGACAGGGTTATTTGTGGTCTACTAATGGTCTACAAGCCGTCACAGCCGCGTCAGAAAGGGTGTTTTCAATCTTTTTTCGGTAACTTTGCGATGTGGCAGTCACACAACCTGACCGCCCGAAGCCATTACCCCTGACCGATGAAATATCTGTTCCTGACACTGGTGATTATCTCCGCGACCGCCCTGCTGACCCGGTGCGGCGACAACTCCGCGTCGCGGCTGCATCCCTATGGATGGCCCGCGCTGCAACCCGAATTCGACTCCCTGACCCTCGAAGCCGAACAGCTTTACATCGACCGGCACGCCGACTCGCTGCGCAAGGTCATAAAGCGCATGCGCGAGATTGCCGACAAGAATCCGCGTAACCGCCAGATGACAATCCGGACCACATACTGGGAAGGACGATTCAAGTTCACTACCGGCGACATCGAAGGGGGGACAAGGATGCTGGAACGTGCCTTGGCAATGACCGACTCCGCATCATATCCTTACGAACGCCACCGGATATTATGGAACCTCGACATGGATTACCATGGCCCGTCAATCGAGCGGTATGACTATCTCCTCTCCGAACTTGACTTTTTCATAAAGGCGGGTGACCTGATGATGGCGGCTGACTACTGCATGGAGCTTGGGGCGTTTCTCAACAATGTCGAGGATACAGAGAACGGCATACCTTACCTGATGATGGCCGACTCCCTGCTTCGACTCGCCAACCAGCCCGACCAGGTGTCGAACAACCGCATCAACCATGCCGACGCGTTGCGTATCAAAGGAGACACCATCAAGGCGGCGCGGCTGCTGCGCGAGATACTGGCCGACTCGGTGACCCCGATTTCCCCATACGCCCGCGACATAGTGCTGGGCAACCTTTACGGCCTGACGGGAGACACCCTGGCATTGCGTGAGGCATATGACATCGTGAAGGATGACCCGATGCTTTTCGAAGCGAAATGCACCTATGAGAACTACTTCACGGAGGAGGCGCTCCTCCGTGACGACCTCCCGATGGCCAAGGCATACCACGCCCTGGCGGCGTCGGAGATTCCCGATATCGAAGACCCCAAGATTCTCGTGGAGTTCCTGAGACTGAAATACAAAATATTCCAACGGGAAGGGGAGATGGACAGCGCTTACCATTACCTCTACCTGGCTTCGCAGATGAGCGAGGAAATCAATTCCTCCGACCGTGAGTTACAGATACGCAACGCCAACCTTGCGCGAAAAATCGCCGAGCGCAAGCTCCAGGCCGATATCGACCGCCGCAGGTCGACAATCATGCAGCTGTCTGTCACCTTCGCGTTGCTTCTCACGGTGGTGGCCGGTGGGGTGTTCTTCTACCGCAGGCTGCAGCGTCAGAAACTGGAGAGGGTCAATGACACCCTGAAACTTGAACGTTCCAACCGCCGAATGATGGCGATGGAGCTGCTGATGAAGGAGAAAGAGAATCTTTTCCAGAGCGTGGAGACCGAGATGAACGAGCTGTCGGAAAAGGGGGAGATAAGCCGGAAAGCGGCCAACCGCATCGCCTCCTCACTCAAGGCACATTCCGGCACAAAGGCGGAGCGCGACGGGTTCATGGAGACATTCGAACAGCTCGACCCGGCATTCTCCCGCGAGATGCGCCAGAGTCATCCACAGCTGACCGAGGCAGACATACGCCTGGCGGCATTCATAGCCCTGGGGATGGACAACAAGCATATCGCCCGCGTGATGGCGATACGGCCCGAGTCGGTCAAGCAGGCCCGATGGAGGCTGCGCTCGAAGATAGGACTGTCACCCGGCGCGTCGCTCGAAGAGGCCGTGAGGGCATTCGCATCGCGGAAATGACCGGAAATGACCCGGGCCACCTTGGCGGGTAGACCGTTTCTATACGGAGGTTGACACGCGCCGGAAATGTAATCCCCTTACCTTTGCCGACCGGAACCAAAATATAGAAATGATGAAGAAAAACAAGATTGTGATTCTATCGGCGGCATTGCTCTGCGGCTTTTACGCAAGCCCGCAGGAGATAACTGTCGGAAACATTCAGTATGATGTAGTGCAGTTCGTCGGCTATCCGACCAAGGAGGCTGTGGTCATCGGTTTCAGGGATGGCTACACCCCGACCGGGGCGTTGTCCTTCCCCACGACCATCCCGTATGAGGGGAGCCAGATACCTGTCGTCGGGCTTGGCTATTCGAGTTTTGCCGGCCAACAGACACTCCAGCCTGTCGTGGGTAATTTCGATGGGATAACCTCGGTGAGGATTCCTCGTCATATGCGTTTCATCGGGGATAATGAGTTTATCGGCTGCCCCTCCATCACTTCGTATGAAGTCGAAGCAGGGTCGGAGGATTTCAAGAGTGTCGACGGCGCATTGTGTGAGGCAATAGTCTTTGACGAAAACCGTTGGCGGCTGTTCCGTTACCCCTCGGGGAAAACATCCCCGACATATGCCGTCCCGGCGGAAGCCGAGAGTGTCTGCATGGCGGCGTTCGCCTCCAACAAGTCGCTCCGGAAAGTATATCTGAGCGGGACGCAGGCACTTCGCGACGGTTGGCAGATCAACAACAAGAGCATCCAGGAAATCGACTGCTCCAATCACCGCCAATACCGCGTGGGGGATGACGGGGCGATATACTGGGGGCAAGACCTGGAGGCTGTCTGTCCCGGGAGGAGTTACGACACCTTCACCGTCCCCGAGACAGTGAGATATGTCGGCAGCGGCGCTTTCTGCAACTCATCGGTCAGGAAGATAGTGATTCCTGCCGACGTCGAATGGTTCACGGGGACGTGGACATACGGCTATTCCGATGTCGAGGAAATCGAATACAGCTGCCCCACCCCCTATGACATCGGGGAATCCTGTTTCCGGGGATGCAGGAATCTCAAAAGCTTTTCCCTCGGCGCATCTTCCAGCGGCCTTCTCGACTTGGGATACTGCTGTTTCATGGACTGTGAATCCCTGACCACCCTGACCATTTCTCCGGAGGTGAAGACCCTCAAGCTCCGCGCGTGGGCATTTGATGGTTGTCGTTCGCTGACGGCATTCCCCCTGACGTCGAAGATGAAGATTCCCACACTCGGCGAAAGGGCATTCGCCGGATGCGAGTCGATGGAGTCGTTCCTGTTCAGTACCGTCGGTGAATTCCAGGAGAGTGGTTACCAGTTCGCTGGCAGCGGCCTGAAACAGGCCCACTGGCCGACAGGCATCAAGCATGTCCCCCGGGGATGCTTCTCGGACTGCAAGAACCTGACAAAAGTGAATCTCAAGATGACCACCACCGACCTCAACTCTGAGGCGTTCAAAGGCTCCGGCCTGGTGGCTCTGAACCTCGCGGGTGTGGAATGGTATTACGGCAACACATTCAATGACTGCCCCGACCTGATGCGTCTTTATTTCCCGGCCCATGAGGAGGGAACCGTGAGGTACAACCCGGTGGCGTTCAAGCCTGAGGGTTCGCAGGTGATTGTCAATAATCCCTCCATCAGACACCTCGAATACCAGACGAAAGAGATGTCGGAGAATGTGTCGCTGTATCTTTCGGCAGTCAACGGGGGTATGGAGATTGGTGACGGATGGCAGACGGTCTACGTCCCGGGGCGTTGCGCCGGCCTGTACCGCCAGCTGACACCTAACCCTGTGGAGGAGATGTTCAGTTATGACACCTATCCCCAGGAGGGAGCGGTCGCCGTGAAGGCTCTTGTCGCCGGGGTGAGAGTCACTTCGGTGACCATAGAGGGGAAGGAGACAGCTCTGGTCAACGGCAAGTTCGTCGCCGATGGTGTCACTGTCCCCGATGACAGAATGAATGTCACCGTCAACTACACCGTCGGGGGCAATCCGATGACCTCAACTTACGAATACGCCTATTCCGACGCGCCGACCATCGGTCAAGACCTCTCCGGAGAGCAGCCGTCAGAGTGGTACACCCTCCAGGGGGTACGCGTCAGCGGTGACAATCTTCCCGCCGGAATCTACATCCGCCGACAGGGAGACCGCACAGAGAAAATCCATATCCGCTGACCCTCCGGGTTGCATTGTCGCGGATTTTTGAGTAATTTTGCCCCGCAATAATAAAGAGAATCCGCCGATTATGCGCATAGACATACTGACCGTACTTCCCGAGATGTTCGACTCCCCCCTGGGTTGTTCAATCCTCAAACGCGCCCAGACAAAAGGGCTCGCCGAGTTTCACGTCCATAATCTCCGCGACTACACCACCAACAAGCACCGCAAGGTGGATGACTACCCGTTCGGTGGTGAGGCGGGGATGGTGATGCAGGTCGAGCCTATCGACCGCTGCATATCGGCACTGAAGGAGCAACGCCACTACGACGAGGTGATTTTCACCTCTCCCGACGGGGAACGCTTCG
>URLF01000004.1 GCA_900548705.1 uncultured Porphyromonadaceae bacterium
GTAGGGGAGTGGCTGTTTGACAGAGGATTATGTCTGCCAAGCGGTTCATCTCTTACTGATGAGGAAATCGATACAGTGATTAGCTCCCTGCGTGAAGTATTAAACGGAAAGTGAACTTACCGGAGGTCACAGATTGTTATTCTGTTAAAGTAACCAACTAAATCCGTTACTTATGATAATATTCGATCTCGATGATACCCTCTACAAGGAAATCGCATATGTCGATTCCGGACTTCGGGCAGTCGCAGAGGATGCCGAAGATTCCGGCATAATGCCGTCGTCCCAAGCTTACGAGCTGATTAAGAACGCCCCCGACACGGCCTCCGGCTTTGACCGTCTGGCAGCTATCGCGCTCGAAAAAGACAGTTACGAACTGTTCGACATACAACGTATGCTCGCAGTCTATCGATACCACAAACCGGACATCACATTACCTGCCGAATCACGCCAAATCCTCGATGAACTGAAAGCCAAGGGAGTAACCCTGGGATTGATTACAGACGGACGTTTACAGACCCAACGTGCCAAAATCCAGGCCCTGGGGCTTGACAAGTATATCGCAGACAACAACATTCTCATTTCCGAAGAGGTCGGGTCAGACAAACATTGGCCGGCTGCCTATGAACTGATGATGAAAAGGAATCCCCAAGAAACGTCATTCACATACGTGGGTGACAATCCCGAGAAAGATTTCTACTGGCCCAACAAGCTCGGATGGGAAACAGTGATGCTGATTGACACAAACCATCTCAACATCCATCCTCAAAATCTTGAAGGCTTCCGCGAAAGCCAATACAACCCCCAATACACCATTTCTTCATTAACCGAGCTTCCATTGGAAAATTGAAGAATCCCCAATTAAATCATACGCATATATTGCCCCGTTTGTTACATAATGGGGATTATGTAAAATACAATTATGAGGAGAGGCGGGGTAATACGCCCCGCCTCTCCTATTTAGCGTTTACGAGTCAGTGATTATCGCCAGATATTCATAATATTCCGAGATGCCGGAACATTTGGGCGTAATATTCTGCTTTCTGAGCTACTGGTAACGGATACGCCCTGCTTGTCGAAGGCATACGCCATATCTCAAGGCCGTCGGCGGTGGTCAACATTGTTCCCATCTTTGGAATTTCTGTACCGGTAATTTCCGCAATCACACCTGCGGCTTTCTCGCCAGTGGTAGCCACGGTATGGCATTCGGGGATTTCTTTCAGGACATCATAAAGAGGTACAGGCTCCACTATTTCAAGGAATTTGTCTGAAGCGTTGCCTTTGAGCCTGCGTACGGCACGGCCCGTGTCATTCAACGCTATATGCTTATCTGTCATCAATTTGCGTATAGCATCAACATCAAAACATTTTGCAGTCTTGTCATAAAGAGCGTCCGGATTGCCAAGAAACAGGAGTCCACATATCTTCCAGAAATCATTTGTGCGGTTGGGATAATAAAAATTCATACTCCAACGGTGGTTTCCGGGCGGGAATGTACCCATTATCAGCACCTTGGCACCTTCTGGCAAAAATGGAGGCCACGGATGACGCTCCAATGGCATATCCAGCTCTTTATCAATCGTTTCCATATCTCTCAAATTAAAGAATCAAACATTTAATCATTCACATATTAAACATTTAGGCGGTCAATGCTGTCTATATATTAAACGTTTTACACTCATTATTTGTATTACAAAATGAAAAAATTAGTTGCTGAGTGCGTTGGGACAATGTTCCTCGTGCTTTTAGCCTGCGGTAGCGCAGTGCTTGCCGGTCCAAGTATCGGCGGACTCGGAATCGGGCTATGTTTCGGTCTCGTGTTATTGTGTCTGGTCTATTGCATCGGCAACATATCCGGTTGTCATGTGAATCCCGCCGTGTCACTCGCAATGTGGCTCAGCGGTCGAATGAAAGGTGGCGAGTTTGTCGGATATGTAATCGCACAGCTCATCGGAGCTGCCATCGGAGCCGGTTTCCTCTACTGGTTTGTCAATATGGCTCCAGAATTCACATTCGGCGGCACTACCCCCGCTTATGGTAGCCACGGCGCATGCCAGCTCGCGACTAATGTGATTCAGCCCGGAGCAAACGCCGGGATGGCGCTGTTGGCTGAATGCCTTCTCACCTTCTTCTTTGTGCTGATTGTACTCGGTGCGACCGATGAGAAGCATGGCTTCGGTAAATTTGCCGGTATTGCGATTGGTCTCGCTCTCGGGCTTGTCAACATCGTAGGCATCCCCGTCGACAACTGTTCGGTCAATCCCGCGCGTAGTTTTGGCCCGGCTCTCTGGGACAGCGCGGCGTGGCCTGATTTCTGGATAATGGTTGTCGGCCCGGTTATTGGCGCGGTAATCGCAGTAATCTGCTGGAAGGTGATTTCCAATTACCGTAATCCCAAGGCCATCAAAGGCTGACCCCTCCCCTAATCTAAAAACGAGTTTCCCGGAATCGTGCGATTCCGGGAAACTCGTTTTTAATCAATTGGCAAATAGTGATTATGCTTTCACACGTTCGAGATAGTCGCCGGAACGGGTGTCGACACGAATCTTGTCGCCGATGTTGCAGAAGAGAGGAACGCGGACAGTAGCACCGGTCTCGACCTCGGCAGGCTTGAGAGTGTTGGTGGCGGTGTCACCCTTGATGCCGGGCTCGGTATATTTGATTTCAAGGACAACGTTGGCAGGCATTTCACAAGTCAAAACGGTCTCGGATGCCGCATGCACCATAGCCTCCACGATGTCTCCGTCTTTGAGGAATTCCACACCCTCGATGCTCTCGCCGGGAACGATAATCTCTTCCCAGGTCTCTGTGTGGAGGAAATGGTAGCCCATCTCATCCTTGTATGAGTACTGATAAGGGCGACGCTCGATACGTACCTCGTTAACCTTGACGCCGGAGTTCCAGGTCTTGTCAAGGATACGACCGGTCTTCACATTACGAAGCTTGGTGCGGACGAAGGCCGGGCCTTTGCCAGGCTTTACATGAAGGAATTCAACAATAAAGAAATAGTTGCCGTCGATATCGAGGCACATGCCGTTCTTAAAGTCAGCTGTTGTTGCCATAAAGTCTGTATGGTAGTTTAATTTGGATTATCAGGTGTAAAGAACCTTGCGGCGAGACCGCGTAATGACGTGCAAAATTACAACTTTTCTCACAGAATTCCAAATTTTGGTCAAAAAGTATTATTATTGGAATATTAGTCTAATTGCACCCCTCTATTTAAGACTAATATGTTAATTTTGACGTTAAATGTTAAAAGCATTCTCCCGATTGGGATTTGACGATATCGTAAATTGAAAATTTACCTGATATTCTCCCCTGTGGAGACAACTATCCTTTAATACAATTGTTAAAATTGCCAAAGGGATGAGTCAAACCATCATACCAAGGAATACAACCCTGAGATTATGAAGAAATCCACAATATGGCTGCTGACAGTGCTGATGGCGCTGACTTTTATGGGACTGCTCTATATACAGATAATATATATGGAGAGTATGATCAGGATGCGCAACGACCAGTTCGCCGAAGGTGTGAAGCGCAGTCTTTACGCCGTGTCCTCGCTTCTTGAGCAGGATGAAACCAAATATTACCTGGAGGAGGATGTGGCCGAGGTGGAATCCTCGTCGGTTTACACCCAATACGGAGGCACCCCTCACCTGGGTGGAATAAAATACTCATTCACCACCCACAGCGGACTTGTCGGGGATGTGACCGTGAAAGCCGATGCCGACAAGATTTACAAGTTGCAGAGCGAGCAAAACAATGTGGCGACAAGCTACAACTCAATGCGCGAGGAGCTCAAAGGGCAGTATCTCTACCAGAAGGGCATCATTGATGATGTGATAATCAACATTATGAACAAGGCCGCCGACCGCCCCATACAGGAAAGGGCCGATTCGGTAGCTGTCCGTAATTACCTCAAGAAAGAGCTGGAGAACAATGGTCTCGATTTGCCGTTTGAATTTGCCGTTGTAAGCCGTAACGGCCATGTTTTCTATCATTCAAGCGGTTTCGGGAATGTCAACCCCGTGAATGTGGAAAATTCAATGTTCGTGCAGTCGCTCTTCCATAATGACCCCGCCACGAAAAAGAATTACCTGAAGGTGTATTTCCCCTCAAAGGACAAATACATCCTCAGTTCATTGAAATTCATGATTCCGTCGTTCATCTTCACCTTCATTCTACTGATCGTGTTTCTCTACACAATCATCCTGGCTTTCCGCCAGAAAAAGCTGACCGAGATGAAGAACGACTTCATCAACAACATGACCCACGAGTTCAAGACCCCCATCTCGACCATCTCACTGGCCGCACAGATGCTCAATGACCCGTCGGTAAGGAAATCCCCCACGATGCTGCAACATATATCCGGAGTAATCAATGACGAGACCAAACGACTCCGCTTCCAGGTTGAGAAGGTGTTGCAGATGTCGATGTTCGACAAGAAGAAGGGCACGTTGAGACTACAGGATGTCGATGCCAACACCCTTATCTCCAATGTGGTCAACACATTCAGACTCAAAGTCGAGAAATACGGCGGCCATATCACGGCAAGCTTTGACGCCGAAGACGCCATCGTGAATGTCGACGAGATGCATTTCACCAATGTCATCTTCA
Source organism: uncultured Porphyromonadaceae bacterium (assembly GCA_900548705.1). Classification (GTDB taxonomy): domain Bacteria; phylum Bacteroidota; class Bacteroidia; order Bacteroidales; family Muribaculaceae; genus UBA7173. The sequence goes on from URLF01000004.1 coordinate 4,618, forward strand.
ATCTCCTCGACAATGCAGTGAAATACCGCAAAGAGGATACTCCCCTTGAGCTGACTGTCTCCACCAAAAACATTCCCGGTGACAAGCTGCGAATCACCATTGCTGACAACGGCATCGGAATCAAGAAAGAAGACCTCAAGAAGATATTCGAGAAATTTTTCCGTGTGTCTACCGGCAACCGCCATGATGTCAAGGGGTTCGGCCTCGGGCTGGCCTATGTCTACAAGATGCTCGGCCTTATGGGAGGCACCATAACGGCAGAGAGCGACCTCGGGAAAGGCACCCGATTCATAATCACCCTGCCTTTGCTTTCGTCCGAGGAGGAAAGCCATCCGAAGGAATAACCTCTTGTAATATTGACAAATTCACGTCACTCCGGTGAACAAATCACAATAGTTAAATCTTATATAAATATAATAAAACTTTTCAGACTATGGATGACCGTATGAGAATCCTCCTTTGCGAGGATGATGAAAATCTGGGCATGCTGCTCCGCGAATACCTCCAGGCCAAAGGATTCAACGCCGACCTGTACGCCGACGGAGAGGCAGGCTACCGCGCGTTCCTGAAGGGGAAATACGACATCTGCGTCCTCGACGTGATGATGCCGAAAAAAGACGGCTTCACTCTCGCGCAGGAAATCAGGGCCGTCAACAGCGAAGTCCCCATCATCTTCCTGACCGCGAAGACAATCAAGGAAGACATTCTTGAAGGCTTCAAAATCGGAGCCGACGACTATATCACCAAGCCATTCTCGATGGAGGAACTCGTGTTCCGCATCGAGGCCATCCTGCGCCGTGTCAGAGGCAAAAAGGGGAAAGAGGTGACAATGTACAAAATCGGCATGTTCACTTTCGACACCCAGAAACAGGTGTTGATGATTGGCGACAAGGTAACAAAGCTGACCACCAAAGAATCAGAACTCCTCAGCCTGCTGTGTGCCCATGTGAATGAAATCCTTGAACGCAACTACGCGTTGAAGACCATCTGGATTGACGACAACTATTTCAATGCCCGTTCGATGGATGTATATATCACAAAGCTGCGCAAACACCTCAAGGATGATCCGTCAATCGAGATTATAAACATCCACGGCAAGGGCTACAAGCTCATCGCTCCCGAAGTGAAAGAGAACGCCTGACAGAAAGCAACGAGGAAATAACCCTGTTTTTCCTCAAGTTGACAAAAATATTCATTGAAATATCCGGCACGGGATTTTCCGTGTCGGATATTTTCCTTAAATTTGCAAGGAAAACCATTAATAAAAAGGTTACTTGACTACATCATGAAAAAACTTACATTCTCTTTGGCCGCGGCTTCTTTGTTTCTCGCCTTCCCCATGGGAGCGAAAGACCGCGTGACCCACAATCCTGACGCAACCAATACTGAAACCATACTCCATGCCTGGAGCTGGAATTTCCCGACAATCGCCGAGAATATGGCATTGATCGCGAAATCCGGCTACACGATGGTCCAGACCTCTCCGGTACAGCATTGTTACGATCCTTACGGCTCGACCAAGAAACTGTTCGACCAGGAGGGGAAGGAAGGTAACTGGTATTATTATTACCAGCCCACAGACTGGAAAATCGGCAATGCCATCGTCGGCACTAAGCAGGAGATGAAGCAGATGCTCGACTCCGCAGCCAAATACAACGTGAAAGTAATCGTGGATGTGCTGCCCAACCACACCGCCTTCGATATTGACGCCGTAAGTCCCGAATTCTACAAGGCTGTCGGTGGCCGTGACAAGATGTATCATTCCACCGGCCTGTCCCCTATCCGCGACTACAACGACCGTTACCAATGTACTCTCGAAGGCACCGGAGGACTGCCCGATGTCAACACCGAGAACCCCGACTTCCAGAAATATTACATGGATTTCGTCAACGAACTTCTCAATATGGGTGTGCGCGGATTCCGTTATGACACCGCCAAGCATATCGGAGTACATTCCGACCCAGTAGACAAGGCTTCAGGCGTTAAGGAAAATGATTTCTGGGATGTCGCAACCGGCCGCAAGGCAGTGAAAGGTGTGAAACTCGCCCTCCCCTATGATTCGCTGTTTGTGTATGGCGAAGTCCTGCAGGACCGCAATGTGCCTGAGGCCGAATATGCCGATTACTTCGGGCAGACCGCTTCCGGGTATGGCTATCATCTCCGTGAAGCCCTTGAGAAGAAATCCGCCAAAGGGATAGACCTCACAAACTGGGATCATCAGGCAGCCCCCGAGTTCCTCACCACATGGGTGGAAAGCCACGACACATATTGCAACGCCCACGAAAGCGCAGGTCTGACAGACGAGCAGATCCGTACAGGCTGGGTATTCCTTACCGCACGTCAGAACGGTGTGCCTCTGTTCTTCTCTCGTCCGATGAACTCCACCCGTCAGAATTATTGGGGTGACAATCTTCTCGGCGCGAGAGGCAACGACGAGTTCTTCCATCCTGAAGTTGTGGCAGTAAACAAATTCCGCCACGACATGTCAGGGCAGAAAGAGGATATCCAGACAAGCGAGAACGGACAGATTCTTGTTGTCAACCGAGGCAAAAAAGGAGCCGCCATTGTCAATATTTCCGACTCCGCCAATTTCGTTGATGTTCCCACCGGACTCCCCAACGGAACCTATAAGGACAATGTATACGGTATCGAGTTCAAGGTGAAAAATGGCCGTCTTCATGGCGCAGCCGCTCCCCACCGCTCATACATCCTCCAACGCAAATAATGAAAGTACTTGTAAATCTTCCTGATTACAGACATATCCATGGGGGCGTGACCAACCATTTCGTTGGTCTGCGCCCCCATTGGTCTGAAAATGTAGTGTATAACCGTATCGGCAAACGCCGTGAAGGATGCAGCGGCTTATGGTGGCTGCCGTGGGATTATGCAAAATTCGCATTTCAATGCGTGTTAAGACGGCCTGACATAGTTCTGATTAATCCGTCATTCAACCGCAAGGCATATCCTCGCGACATGCTCTTCATGAGAATCGCCCGGCATCTCAATGTGCCTGTCGCGGTGATGTTCCACGGCTGGGACAACAACTACGTCAACAACCTTAACCGCCAAGAGATGGCCGACACCCTGAACCAGGCAAAAGGGATTTTCCTGCTATGCTCGGATTTCGAACGGCAGCTCAAAGAGGCAGGAGTGACATCCCCCATAATACTCACCACCACCAAAGTAGCCGATTCTCTGGTCGAAGGGGTCGCTCCTCCATCACCTTCGACACCACGCAAAATCAAGAACCTGCTGTTTCTGGCCCGCATCACCAAAGAGAAAGGCATCTTTACCACCATTGACACATTCAGGTTGCTCCAAAAAAAGCATCCTGAGCTGACACTGACAGTGGCGGGAGACGGAGGAGCATTAGATGACGCGATTGCCTATGTCAAAGAAAATGGTCTTTCCGGAATCCGGTTCACGGGGCACATCAGCGGCAATGAAATCAGACAAGCATTCCTCGACAGCGACATATATATCCTGCCGACAGAGCATCCCGAAGGCATGGCAACTTCCGTCCTGGAAGCGATGGCATTCGGATTGCCTGTCATCAGCCGTCCCGTCGGTGGCGTGAAAGATTTCTTCCGTAACGGGGAAATGGGATACCTGACGGAATCGACAGATCCGGCTGAATTTTGCCGGTTGATAGAGAACCTCATCGACAATCCGACCCTGGCCGGAGAGATGGCCGCGAACTGCGCGGATTATGCACGCAAACATTTCCTCGCCTCTAAAGTGGCGGCCCAGCTTGAAAAGGAGCTAAAGGCTCTTTCCTGATTAATCGCCACCAAGTCTTAAGGGAAACCTTCAACAGCAGCCGAACCAATGGGGAGCTTTAATTGTTAAAATGACAAAACAACCCTTTTCAACTGCTACAATGAAAAAGACCGGCATATTCTACGGTACCGCCACCGGAACAACAGAAAAAATCGCCAAACGTATCGGCGAACTTCTTGGCGTAAGCTCTGAAGATATCTTGAATGTAGGTTCGACCGCCCCCTCCAAAGCCGGAGATTATGAGCTGATGATTCTCGGAACCTCGACATGGGGGAACGGAGACCTTGAAGATGATTGGTATGACTTCCTCGACGGACTTGAGGAACTGGATCTGAGAGGAAAGAAAATCGCACTCTTCGGGTGTGGCGACGAGACTATGCGTGACACATTCTGTTCGGGAGTAGGCGAACTTCATGACCGGTTGGTGAAAACCGGGGCACAGTTTATCGCCCCCTACGACACCATAGGTTATGATTTCGACCATTCGGCTGCCAAACCGGAGAATTCGCTGGAGGCATACGGCCTCCTCCTGGACGAAGTCAACCATCCGGAACTGACCGAAAGCCGTCTCCGGGGATGGACTCACCTTGTGACACGACAAGCCTGACATTGCGTAAAACCACGCGAAGGTGGGCGGGGAATCGTTCCCCGCCCACCTTCGCGTTTACCGGATTTCACTAAAATTATGTTTTCCGATATGAATTAACTTGAAAAGCACACAACTCATAGCTGCCGGATTTGGCAGAATCCTATAAAACACCTAACTTTGTAGCTGTAAGATTATATACTTACCTGTCTATCATATCTGACAGACCATATTTCTTGAATTTTTTCAACCTAAACATTCATACTTTCATTCATTTTCCCATGAAAAAACATCTTTTGCTATTCGTGGCAATGGTATGGCTTGCTATGACCGGGGTAAAAGCCGAGGTATTCTCTACCTCTCCTGTCCCCTTGCAGCAATCAAGCCAGAACGTGAAAATAATCTTCAATGCCCAGGAGAGCGGCGTCGCCAGTCTCATTTCAGCCACTGAGATTTACGCCCATATCGGCGTCTGCCCTGTCGGCACGTCAGACTGGACGCATGTCAAAACCGAGTGGAGTGAAAATACCGCCGCCAACAAATTCGTCAAGAATTCCGCCGGCCTTTGGGAACTCAACATCGGCAACATCAACACCTATTTCGGACTTGCTGCCGGAGAAAAAGTAGGGAAAATCGCAGTGATTGCCCGCACCGCCACCGGCTCGGCGCAGACCAAGGATTACTTCCTCGATATTGCCGAAGAGGGTTTCGCCATCAACTTCTCTTACAACACTGAGAATCTTGTAATCAGCGCCCCCACTACAATCACTTTCTCACTCTCGGCGACCCAGGCATCCAACCTTTCTATAAAGGTTGATGGCCAGACAATCGGCGAAGCGACTAATTCAATGAACCTCTCAAAGGCATACACATTCAACACCGAAGGGAAGTTCTATGAAGTGACCGCCACCGCCACCAACGGCAGCCAGACACTTTCCAAGACTGTCACAGTAGCCTATCCGACAGCCTCCGCCCAGGCCAATTACCCCGGCGGGGTACCCAAGATGGGTGCCATAAAGCAGGCCGACGGATCCGTAATATTCTGTCTGGCAGCCCCGTTGAAGAAGAGTGTCATTCTTGTTCCCTCCTGGGACAACTATGAGACCCTCAACAAAAATGTCATGAAATATCAGGACTACAATGGCAACCGTTATTTCTGGACACAGGTAAGCGGCCTCAAGGACAACCAGTATTATCCCTACTATTATCTTGTCGACGGTATGTATAAGGTCGCTGACCCTTGCGCCAAGCTGATGCTCGACTGCTACAGCGACAAATGGCTTCCCTCCGGCATCTGGAAGGAGGAAATGCCCAAGTATCCTTACGACAAATTTGACGATGTGATGCTGGCCGTATACCGTGGCGACATCGACAACTACAACTGGAGCGATGCCACCAAGAACTTCAAGATTCCCAACCACACCTCAATGGTGGTATACGAGATGCTTCTTCGTGACTTCACCGGTGACGGGTCCGACCAGAACGGCAAACATTTCGGCACACTCCGTACCGCGATGCCCAAGCTCCAGTATCTGGCCGATCTTGGCGTGAATGTCATCGAGCTGATGCCCGTGATGGAATTCAACGGCAACAATTCCTGGGGTTACAACACCAACGGCTATATGGCCCTCGACAAGGCATACGGCTCCCCCAACGACCTCAAGGAGTTTGTGGACTGGTGTCACCGCCTCGGCATGGCTGTTGTCCTTGACATCGTGTTCAACCAGTCAGACGGCAACCATCCCTGGTATCAGATGTATCCCATCTCAAGCAATCCTTTCTACAACGAGACCTCACCCCACGCATACAACGTGCTGAACGACTTCAAACAGGACAACCCTGTACTGCAGCAGCATTGGGATGATGTGCTTCGTTTCTGGATGGAAACATACAAGGTCGACGGTTATCGTTTCGACCTCGTGAAAGGTCTCGGCGACAATGCGTCCTACGGTAACACCGACGCTTACAACCAGAGCCGTGTCAACCGCATGAAACGCCTGAATGATGTAATCAGGTCAGTGAACCCTGACGGAATCCACATCAACGAGCTGCTTGGCGCCGCTCAGGAGGACAATGCCAACTACACCAACGGCAAACAGATGGGCTGGAACAATGTCAATTACGGTGCAGGCCAATACGCTATGGGCTGGGCCGAAAAATGCGACGACACCAAAGGCTTCTACTCATCTACCTGGGGCAAGACTGTCGGCGGCACCGTTGACTACGCAGAAAGCCACGACGAACCCCGTGTGGCCAACAAAGTGAAGAAAAATGGTCACGCCTCTGTAAAATACACCAGCGCTCATCCCAAGAAAACATCAATACAGCGTCTCGGCTCCCTGGCCGCACAGATGCTTCTCTCACCCGGAGCCAAGATGATCTGGCAGTTTGGCGAAATAGCAGCCGATGACGACCAGGGTTCAGAACTTGACAAGCTTCGTGCCATCGCTCCGAAATGGGACCAGTTCTCCAATGAAGGCCGCAGCGCCCTCCACAAGAACTATCAGGCTCTTTGCTGGCTGCGCCGCGACAACGCAGATATGTTCGATGGAACCGCAACCTTCTCAACCGGAGGTTTCACCGCGTCGCTCACCTCTCCCCGCTACATCCGCATCCTCAAGGGCAACCGCGAAATCATCGGCGTGTTCAACCCCAATGTTACCGGTTCGAACGCCACAGTTACCGTTCCGGTGCAGTACCTTTCCAGCTCAAACAGCCAGCTTATCACATCGGCTTATGGCTTCACTCCTCAGTTGACTGTCAATGGCACCAACGCGACCGTCTCCGTGCCTGCTCACAGCTTCGCCGTATTCGCGACATCTAATGTATCTGATGTCGAGGAAATCGGTTCTGACCTGGATATGACTACAGTCAATGTCCGTGGCGGCAATGGCCTCATCGACATTGAAGGGGACTACACTGCTGCCGAGGTATATGACCTGCAAGGCCGTATGGTAGCCGCATCCAACGGTGACGCTACTGTCGAGGTTCCCGCCGGAATCTATGTAGTGAAGGTGGATGGAAACACATTCAAGGTAGCCGTACGCTGACATATGCATTGAAATCCTTGTCGTAATTTAACGACAAAGACATACTTTTTTAACTGACGGGCTTGCGCAAGCGAGCCCGTTTTGTTACTTTTGCAGTAAGGAAAGAATTAATATGAGAATCGCAGCATTGATTTCTGGAGGAGTGGATTCGGCTGTGGCCGTACACCGCCTTGTCGAGCAAGGCCACGACCTCACTCTTTTTTATATCCGCATCGGGCTTGATGACGGCCGTGGAGACTGCTCGGCCGAGGAAGACCTGGAGATGTGTCGTGCAATCGCCCGAAAATACAATCTCCCCCTTGAGGAGGTGTCGCTCCATGAGGAATACTGGGAGAATGTGATGGAATACGCCTTGAAAACAGTCAAGGCGGGTCTCACCCCCAATCCGGATATGATGTGTAACCGGGTTATCAAATTCGGTTACTTCGAGGAGCGATGGGGCCATCAGTTTGATCTCACAGCCACCGGCCACTACGCTACGACCGTAGTAGGGAATGATGGCCTTAAATATCTCGCTACGGCTGTCGATCCGGTAAAAGACCAGACTGACTTCCTCGCCCGAATCACCTATCCTCAGCTAAGCCACCTCATTTTCCCGATTGGCGATTTGCCGAAATCGGAAGTAAGGGAAGTAGCCATACGCGAACATCTTCCGAATGCTTACCGCAAGGATTCCCAAGGGATATGTTTCCTCGGCAAGATAAATTACAATGATTTCCTTCGCCGTCATCTCGGAGAGCGCAAGGGGCCAATCATAGAGATTGAGACCGGGAGGAAAATCGGGGAACACAGCGGTTACTGGTTCCATACGATTGGTCAGCGCAAAGGTCTCGGCCTAAGCGGAGGGCCATGGTATGTGGTGAAGAAAAACATTCGTGACAATGCCATATATGTCTCGCGAGGATATGACACGGAGAAACAATACGGCAACCGAATCCACCTGTCGGAGACCCTCTTCATAACCCGAGATCCGTGGGCCGGCAAACCATGCGATCATGAACCGATAGCTTTCAAGAACCGTCATTCACCCGAATTCTTCAAAGCCACCATCACGAGGTTGCCTGAGACTGACGGGACTCCCGGAGGCTTCATTATCGAGACCGAGAAGCCGGTACAGGGGATTGCCCCCGGTCAATTCGGCGTGATATACGACAAGGACGCGCACATATGCCATGGCTCGGGAATCATAATTCCCGGCATCCAATAAATCCGGTCTTTTGGCGTTTATAATACATAACGCCAACCACACGCGTCAATTCGCCCAAATCAACAAATGAACCACAACCCCAACATATCTTCATCAGGTACGGACAGAGTAGAATTAAAAGTCCTCGGTATCAGTTACAGCCAGATACAGTCAGGAGCATATGCCCTGATTCTGGCAGAGGCCAACGGGCCAATGCGTCTTCCGGTCGTAGTCGGCGGCATGGAAGCGCAATCCATCGCGATAAAACTCGAAGGGATAATACCTCCACGACCGATGACTCATGACCTGTTCGCGTCCCTGATGCATGCTTATGGACTGCAATTGCTCGAAGTGTATATTTACAATTTCGAGGATGGGATTTTCTCCTCAGAGCTGACATTCATTGACCGTGAAGGCAATGAGGTGAAACTTGACGCCAGAACCTCCGACGCGATAGCTATATCAATGCGCACCGGTGCGCCTATTTTCACCACCCGCGAGATTCTTATGGAGACCGGCTTCACGATGGAATCTATCTCTCATAACGAAGATGAATCTCCACGCGAGAATAACGATACCTCCGACAATAACGAAGAGGAATCGACCATATCCCGGCTTAACCGCCTCAAAGAAGCACTTGCAAAAGCTATCGAGGATGAGGCTTATGAGGAAGCTTCACGCATAACAAGGGAAATAAACGATATAGAAAACCGACAAACACCCGACCATGAATGAATCTCAGAACTCCATTCTAACATTATCAGACAAAGAGCTAATCATAAAGGAAGCTGTCGCGTTGAAATCCTCTGGGAAATACAATTGTGCCCAGGCTGTAGCTTGTGCATTCGCTCCCATAATCGGCGCTGACAAGAATCACATTTACACCATCAGCCACGCATTCGGCAATGGAATGGGATGCCTTGAGGCCACATGCGGCTCACTGACCGGAGCCGGAATGATAGTAGGACTGGCCTCAGGTGATCGTGTGAAAGCGATGCGGACAATGGCCGGAATACTTAAGAAATTCCAGGACAGAAATGGTGCGACGGTCTGCAAAATGCTGAAAGGAATATCCACAAATCCTGAAACAGGAGAGAAAGTGATTGGCAAACCGCTGCGTGCTTGCAATCTGTGTGTCGCCGACACATCCGAATTCCTGGCAGAAGCTTTAGCGACTGAGATATGATCGTATCCAATCTTTAAAACCATAAACGACGAATGCGGCCAATCCTTTTATGAAGGGCTGGCCGCATTCGTTGTTTATGACCGGAACTTATCTGAGATTGGATGTTGTAGAGGTATCAGTATCGGGAGCCTTGTCAATCAAATCCATAAACTGATCCAGACTCGGTGTGATTATAATCTGGGTACGGCGGTTGAGCTGGCGTCCTTCTGGTGTGGCATTCGTAGCTATCGGGTTGTATTCACCACGACCACCTGCGGTCAGACGCTGCGGGTCTACCCCAAATTTGTTCTGCAACACCTGAACAACTGATGAAGCTCGCAGGGCCGACAAATCCCAGTTGTTTCGTATGTTGGTACGGTTGATAGGCACATTGTCGGTGTTGCCTTCGACCAGCACACTGTAATTTTTATAATCCTTGATAATCTTCGCGATTTTGTCGAGTATATCCATAGCCTTCGGCGATATGTCATAGCTACCTGACTTGAACAGCATATTGTCTGCCAAGGAGATATACACAACCCCCTTGAGAACTTTGACATCCACATCTTTGAGTTCGGAGGTATCGAGCGAACGGGTCAGATTGTTTGACAAAACCATCAGCAGGGAATCGCTCTTGGATTTCGCCTCCACAAGTCTCTTGATATAGTTGTTGGAAGCATTTATCTCGTCGACAAGCTTGGAAATGTTCACATTGCCCGACTGGTTGGTCATAATACTCTGGTCGAGGGTACGCTGCAATGCGGCATAATTATCCTTGAGTTCCTTGTTGTCGTTGCGGGCCTGTTCAAGCAGAGTCTCAAGACTCGACACCTTGGTACGACTTTCTGCAAGGGCAACCTGCGAGGCATTATAGTCAGCCTGAAGTAAGTTATATTTCTTATGGCTGACACATCCACTAAAGGCGACCATCATCGCCGCAGTGGCCATCATAAGTATTGCTTTAGCTTTCATTATAGTTGAATTTGGTTGATGTTGTGAGACATACGAGTCTTATGCCGTATATGATTATAAACATTCAAGCCTTGTGAGAGGTTTAATGGCAAGCGTGCGGCAAGACAACAATCAGTCATCGTGATGATGATGTTTATGGTGTTTCTTATGATGTTTCATACGATGCTCCCATTCCTTTTTCTGCCTCTTGCTATATTTCTTCATGTGCTTCCTGGCATGCTTATAGTAATCTTCATAGAAATCCTCCACATCATCATCGTCATAAAAGAATCCACCATAAGGCACCGCGTACACGACAGGTACCACACCACTGCGATGATGGCGGACATCACGATGTTTCCTTACGGCTTTACGATAACTACGCCCGTAGTCATAATCAGGCATATACCCCGGCATAAGGGGGATATGTACATGGGGCCTCGGAGCTGGAGGCACGACCACCACCGGAAAATAAGGCGACACATTCGACACATCCACTCCAATCCCGTCAGTACCTGCATGTAGGGAGAAATAAGTCTGTGCGGAAAGTGTCGGCGCGCTGATGGCCGCGACTGCCAGACAAGTGATAAGCGAGAGTCTCATACTACTTAAATTATGTTTTAGCCTCAAACGCCAAGCGTCTCTTAGTTTCCTCTTTTCACACAAGGCGTCACTTTATATTAAGTACAAACACCCCGGAGGGTTTGTTCTCCAACTCGGCAAACATCCCCTATTCGTATGCCGTAATATACGGCAGGAAGCCAAAACAGAAACATCCAGCAGGCAACCAAACACTTTTTGTCCTCAAAATTTGGTTTATTCCACAGAAAATGTTAATTTTGCACCTCGAATTGTGTAAACAATAAAAAACAACATAGCGCTATGAAAAGAACTTATCAGCCTTCCAACCGCAAGAGAGTTAACAAGCACGGTTTCCGTGAAAGAATGTCGACCGCTGATGGCCGCAAGGTCCTCGCTCGCCGTCGCGCCAAAGGCCGTGCCCGTCTCACCGTGTCCGACTCAATCGGCGGCAAGTAATTCTCTTTAGCTTCAAGGCCACGCATCCGGAGCCAAGCCTTGTAAAAAGCAACCGGCAATTCCTCCCTGGTCTGTCAGGCGAAAGTTGCCGGTTGCTTTTTATTTACCCCTGAATTTCCGAACCTGGAGGAGACTACATTGTTTTTATTAATAAAAAGTCTTCACTTGACAAGCAACCCAATAAACATTTACATATTATGGAAATAGGAGAAATCATCCCCAACCACCTGGGAATCGACGGAGAAGGACGTATGGTGACCGCTTCAGGCGACTACGCCCACACCCCGCTCATCATTTATTTTTATCCGAAAGACAACACTCCCGGTTGCACTGCGGAATCATGCGCCTTGCGTGACGGATATCAGAGATTACAGGAACTTGGTTACCAAGTGATTGGCATAAACCGCGACACTCCGGCCTCCCATCAGAAGTTTGCGACCAAACACAACCTGCCATTCCCGCTCCTGACAGATGTCACCGGAGAAGTCTGCGAGGCGTTTGGCGTATGGCAGATGAAAAAAATGTGTGGACGTGAATATATGGGGCTTGTCCGCACGACTTTCATCACGGATGCGGATCATGTTATCACGCATATCATCAACAAAGTCAACACCAAACAGGCTGCCGAGCAGATTCTTGAAATTCTCGGCAAATAACGACACGCGCCTCACCTTCACGGACAACGACAATAAAAAAATCCGGTCTCGAATCGAGACCGGATTTTTTTATTGTCGTTGAACCGGAATTAGATCCAGCGTGTGTATGCGAAATCCATACGGTGGGGCAGCGCGGTGTTAACGGGATAAAGACGATAACCGTAGCGGAACACACCAGCATCCTTGAGCTTGGCATTGAGCTGATAGGTCAGGACATTGCCCTCCTCTTTGATGACATCGAAAGGCTGGGTGTAGCAGAATTTCTCCTCTCCGTCCATCGTCTTATAAACGACGAGTTCAAGACCGAGATCCTTGCCGAGGCCGTTGGTGTCAACGATGGCACGAACTGTGAAGTCGGTACCTGTAACCGAATTCGAGATGTCTGAAGTCTCGATATCGAACACCTTTATGCCATCCCAAGCGGCAGCGACCTTCTCCTTCCATGCGGCGATTTCCTTTGCCTTGGCGTAGTTGTCGGCAGTGAGGAGCTTTGTGCGGTCAGCCTCTTTGAGATAGAAACGATCGATATAATCGTTGATCATTCGAGTCATTGTGAAGTGGGGAGCAATCTTGGCGATGGAGCGCTTGATGTACTGAACCCACTCGGGGGAGTAACCCTTGGAATTCTTGGCGTAGTAGAGGGGAACAATCTCGTTTTCGAGCATTGAATAGATGGTAGCGGCATCGAGCTTGTCCTGCTGACCCTGGTCGGTGTAGGTGCGCTTGTCGGTAAGAGCCCAACCGGCATCCTCAGCGAAACGATAACCCTCATACCACCATCCGTCGAGAACGGAGAAGTTGAGCACACCGTTCATCTCGGCCTTTTCGCCGGAGGTACCAGAAGCCTCAAGGGGGCGAGTCGGGGTGTTGAGCCAGATGTCCACGCCGGTGACAAGACGCTTGGCCACAATCATATTGTAGTCCTCAAGGAAGATAATCTTGCCGAGGAATTCGGGCATACGGGAGATTTCCATGATGCGCTTGATCAGCCCCTGACCTGCGGCATCAGCGGGGTGAGCCTTTCCGGAGAAGACGAACTGAACGGGGAACTGCTCGTTGTTGACAATCTTTGACAGACGCTCAAGGTCTGTGAAGAGAAGGTGGGCACGCTTGTATGTGGCAAAACGGCGAGCGAAACCGATGATGAGGGCGTTGGGGTTGATTTTGTCAACAATCTTCATCACAGAGGAGGGATCACCCTGGTTTGCAAGCCACTTGGCCTTGAAATCTTTCTTCACGAAGTTGATGAACTTGTTCTTCATCGTCATTCGCATGTTCCAGATTTCCTGGTCGGAACATTTCAGGATACCTTTCCAGTTAGCAGGATCAGCCTGGTTGTCGAAGACCTCCTGGCCGAGTTTGTCGCCATAGAATTCTTTCCATTCGGAAGCAGCCCAGGTAGGCATATGCACACCGTTGGTGACATAACCAACGTGGCTTTCCTGCCAGTTGTAACCTTTCCAGATACCGGCGAACATCTTCTTGGAAACTTCACCGTGGAGCCAGCTTACGCCATTTGCCTCCTGGCAGGTGTTGAGCGCGAACACACTCATCGAGAAACGTTCGTTGGTGTTGGGATTCTCACGACCCATATTCATAAGGTCATTCCAGGAGATACCGAGCTTAGCGGGGAAGCCGCCCATGTACTTGCCGAAGAGACCCTCGTCGAAGTAGTCATGGCCAGCGGGCACGGGGGTATGTACGGTATAGAGGCTGGAGGCACGGACGAGTTCGAGGGCAACCTGGAAGTCGAGGTGCTTTTCCTGAACGAAATCAACGAGACGCTGGAGGTTGAGCAGAGCGGCGTGGCCTTCGTTGCAGTGGAAAAGGTCGCTCTTGATACCAAGTTTCTTGAGCATCAGGACACCACCGATACCGAGGAGATACTCCTGCTTGATACGGTTTTCCCAGTCGCCGCCATAGAGTTTGTGAGTGATAGGACGGTCAAACTCCGAGTTCATCTCGAAGTCGGTATCCATGAGGTAGAGGTTCATACGACCCACATTGACACGCCATACATGGCTGTAAATGATTCGGTCGTGGTAGGGCACCTCAAGAATCATAGGACGGCCGGATTCCTCCATTACCTGCTCGATGGGGAGCTGATTGAAGTTCTGGGGCTCGTAGTTGGCAATCTGCTGACCATCAACGCTGAGGGTCTGCGAGAAATAGCCGTAACGATAAAGGAAGCCGACAGCGGTCATAGGCACACGCGAGTCGGAAGCTTCCTTGATATAGTCACCGGCGAGCACTCCGAGACCGCCGGAATATATCTTCAAAGCATTGCAAAGACCATACTCCATCGAGAAGTATGCCACCGAGGGGAGATCATCGCGCATGGGCTTGGCCATGTACTCCTTGAACATGGTATGCACATGCTCGATACGCTCCATCATTTTTTTGTCGGCGATGACTTCCTCAAGACGTTCGGAAGACAATTGCTGGAGGAGCATGACGGGATTTTCACCGGTCGCACGCCAAAGATCCACATCGAGATCGTGGAAGACGGCCTTGGCTTCGCTGTTCCAAACCCACCAAAGGTTTTTAGCGATCTCTTCAAGAGACTTGAGTTTCGAAGGGAGGTCGGATTTCACTGTGATGTCGCGCCATACGGGGACATTAGTGTTGCTGACTTGGAGTTTCATGTAGTGAAATGGTGTATAGTTTGTGTGATTGTTTTATATAGAGATGAATGTAATGTCTCATTGGCTACCATCTTATCGGCTTCAGCCATGGATCTGCTCGTCACGACGTTTGTCAGCAGCGGCGAGAGCCATGCGGAATGCCTCGACATAATAGGTAATGAAATAATTCCATTCTGCTTTGTCTGCTGTCGTTCTGGCTGCGGCCGAATCGGCGGCAATCACCTCGGGGGATGCGGTGGCCATTGACAACATAGAATCGGCAAGGGCTTTCACGACATCGTGATAGTTCGAGTCGTTGCGCTGGATTACCAACACACCGCTCTTGTCAAACCCGTTCTTCCCGGAGGAAAGCACCCACTGGCCAAATCCTGACAAAGAAGTTGTCACAGTAGGCACTCCGAACGCCACACTCTCAAGAGGAGTATATCCCCACGGTTCATAATATGAGGGGAAAGCTGTGAGATCCAGCCCCGCGAGCATATCATAATAGGTCATATCGAGGATGCCGTCGTTGCCGGTAAGATAACAGGGGACATAGACCACCTGCACCTTGTCTGACGAACCGGAGTTGAAACCAAGCTGACGGATACGGTTGAGAATGGCATCCTGGTCGGGATTATTGAGCGAGTGAGTAATCACGGGTTCAGGCAACGCCGAAGAGGTCGTCTCTGAATCCAAAGCCTCCTTCAAATCGGCGCGGGAAGCTTTGGGCCACGCAGGCACCAATATATATAGGAGGAGATTCCTCGTCGGATCCATCGTCCGGAGCATTTCGGCAGCATCAAGGAATACATCAATGCCTTTGTTGCGGAATTCACAACGGCCCGATGTCGCCACGATGAAGGTGTCTTCCGGGAGCGTACGCCCCGACAGTTTTGAACCGACATTGAGCATAGCGTGGCGGGCGCCCTGACGAGCGCGTTTCTGGCGGATTTTTGTAGGAGCCCACTCAGCAGGGAATCCGTTAGGTGTGACAATATCTGGACGACGCTCAAGGAGCTGTTCGCATTCGGCAGCTGTCACATCACTTACAGTGGTGAAACAATCTGCGGCATGGGCGGCGGCTTTTTCAAGGGAATGCTTAGATTCCATATTCAGCTCACGGGCCATCTGGTCTCCGTTATATCCGGGCAGGTAATCATACAGCGGCTTCCCGTTGCCACAGATGCTGCGGCCTATCGATGTGGCATGGGTTGTGAAGATGGTGCCCACGAATGGCACTTTCCATTTCGTGTAAAGCAATCCCATACCTGTGGTCCATTCGTCAAAATGGGCAAGAACATTCTTATGGCGCATACGCTTGTATGAGCAGATACTTTCAATGACCACGCCGGCAGCAAGCGCAAACGCGCATCCTTCATCATAGTCACCGTAAGCATGCAGGGAATCCACGCCGAAGCGTTCCCACATCTCACCATAATAATAATCCTTGAGTTTATACATACCCTGGAAGTTCACCAGAATGACAATAGGCTTGCCCGGTATGTTCCATCTTCCCACTCTCACAGACACACCTTCAGGCAGAAGGGCTTTGTCACGCCATGGTTTCAGCAGGGAAGGCACCTCCGAAAAATAGGGGGAGGGATTGTCGTCGGTCCAGACATCCGGACCGATAAAGATCGTTTTATCTTTATATAAGTTCTGAAGGGTCTGGGCTTTTGTAGATAAAACAGTGTAAATACCTCCTATTTTATTACAAACCTCCCAGCTTGTCTCGAAAATCATATCAAGATTCACGGGGTCAAACTTCATAACCAAAATTCAGTTTGTTTGAAATTGTCCTGTTTAGGGTGCAAAGGTAATCATTTTTTTCTCATTAATGCAAATTTTATCCACAAAAATCCCAATCGTGTAATAAAATAATGCTATTGAAATTCATCAAATATTCCGATTTATTTGTTTTTTCGGGCTAATTTCGCTAATTTTGGGGGTGAAATCATAAAGATATGCGGAGGAAATAAAAAATATTTTCATTTTGTCCGCAACGATTTATCTTTTTGGATTTTTCACGACAACAGACAGAGCCACCGGCTTCATCATATAATATATATGAGCAACGACAGAGCCTATTATCTCGACACATATGTCGCAGGACGTCTCTACGGAGACGCAGACCTGGCGTGGCCAGACCTGTCAATCGGGCAGCCCTTGCTCCTTGTGAGGGAAAACGACAACGGGAAAGACCCTTGGGCCGTCGCTGTATATGTCATCATTGACAGCAGACGGATGAAGCTGGGTTATATACCGTTGAGGAAGAACCAGCCTCTGGCACTGTTTCTTGATATGGGATGGGGGGAAGCTTTTGCCGCCACCATATCACGCCTTGATCCAACCGCCACTTACGACCGCCAAATCGGTGTCACAATCCGCATACTTAGGAACAACAAAGATGGACAACCTTAACAACACCTACCGTCCGACCCAGACGATGCGTTCCATAATTTCAGACAACTCATTGCTTCTCATGGCATTGAGTCGCTTCGGCATACCACTGGGATTCGGGGATAAAACCGTTGAGGAGGTGTGTCGGGAACAAGGAATCGACTGCCAGACCTTCCTGACTGTGGCGAACTACATCTCGGGACATCCATACTCCCCTGACAACATAGACCTGGAACAACTTATGGCCTATCTGAAGAAGGCTCATAACTATTTCCTTGATTTCCAACTCCCGATGATACGCCGGAAGCTGCTTGAGGCCATCGACATATCCGGAGTTGACTCTATCGGATTCCTCATCCTGAGATTTTATGACGATTACGCGACCGAGGTCAGAACACATATGGAGGTGGAAAATGACCATGTGTTTCCATATGTCACCGCATTGCTGGATGGCACCCTCGACAATAGCTTCTCGATAGAATCATACGCCAAGGGGCATGTCCATATCGACCCCAAACTCCAGGAGCTGAAAGATATCATCGTAAGGTATTATCCGGAAAACACCAACGACCTGCTCACGTCTGCGTTGTTCGACATAATAACCTGCGAGCAAGACCTCAACGCCCACTGTATGGCCGAGGATGACCTGTTTATCCCCGCAGTCAGACGTCTTGAGAAGAAAATAGAGACCGAAGAAATAAAACGCCAGAATGAAGAAACCCTTGGCTCGGATAACGAGGGAGGAACGAACAACATTCAGGCAAACAACTCAGACACCTCGACTGACGCTGAGAAAATCAGCTCCTTGTCGGAAAGGGAAAAAGAAATCGTATGCCTTATCGCCAAGGGGATGACCAACAAGGAGATAGCCAACCAGCTTTACTT
Source organism: uncultured Porphyromonadaceae bacterium (assembly GCA_900548705.1). Lineage (GTDB taxonomy): Bacteria > Bacteroidota > Bacteroidia > Bacteroidales > Muribaculaceae > UBA7173. Next base: position 22,942 of record URLF01000004.1, read on the forward strand.
ATCTGTTCATACCGTGGCCACTCATCGACGCAACATAAGCGGCAAACTGCACATCCATTCACCCGCAGGTCTCACCATTTTTGCCATTGTCAACGGACTACTGCCCATTGACGAGTTTCCTCGTTCAAAATTTCAATAATCTTGAAGGCAACGAGCCATCACGGCATCCATCCTACAACCATCGACTCCAATGAAATTCTCTGACATAATCGGCAATGAGTCTATCAAAGACCGCCTAAGGGCAATGGCGGACAATGACCGCATGCCCCATGCCTTGGTTATCGAAGGGCCTGCCGGAATAGGAAAATTCGCGATGGCCCGTGCGCTCGCCCAATATATCCATTGCCCCAATCGATCCGGCGGGGATTCATGCGGCCACTGCCCTTCATGCATACAGCACCAATCTTTCAACCATATCGACACGGTATATTCATTTCCTGTGTTGAAATCGGCAGGAGGAGCCACAAGCGATGACTTCATGCCGTTATGGAAAGAATTCTTACAGGGAAGTCCGTATATGGATTTCGAGACATGGCAGCGAATGTTGGGGAATCCAAATGGCCAGCCAGTGATATATGTGGATGAGTCGCAGGAAATAATCCGGAAACTGTCATTCACTTCACATGGGGCGACATGCAAAATCGTGATGATGTGGTTGCCGGAGAAAATGAATGTGCAGTGTGCCAATAAGCTGCTCAAGCTCATCGAAGAACCTCTCCCCGGTGTAAAACTGATATTGGTCTCAAACACACCCGGCGAAATCCTCCCGACCATATACTCGCGCCTGCAACGAATCGAGATGAGGCGTCTTCCTGACAGCGACATCGCCGCCCATCTACAATCCAGACATCCCTTGTCACCTGAGGATGCGATGTCAATCGCGCATCTTTCGGGAGGCAGCCTGCTCTCTGCGGAAAAAGTTCTGTCAAGCAACGACGAGAACAAAGATTTCCTTGAGCTGTTTCAAAAACTTATGCGTCTCGCCTATCAGCGGAAGATAGGCCTGTTGAAAAAATGGAGCCAGGATGTCGCCGCTCTCGGTAGAGAGCAGGCAGCCCGTTTTTGCGGGTATTGCCAGCGTCAGGTGCGCGAAAATTTCATCGCCAATTTAAAAATCGCCCAGCTCAACTATCTCAACAAGGAGGAGATGGCTTTCAGCCGAAATTTCTCTCCATTCATAAACGAGCGGAATGTCGAACAGCTTTCTTCGCTGTTCAATGAAGCGCGGGAAGACATCCTCGCCAACGGCAACGGCAAAATAATATTTTTCGACATAGCTGTCAAAGTCATTTTGTTGTTGAAAAAATGAAACCATTTCTTTACAGCGTAGCCGAAGCATACATCAAAAATGAAGCTTCGAATCTCGCGGAATATTGTTTTGTGTTTCCCAACAAGCGTAGTGGAATATTCTTTCACCACGCTTTCGCCCGTGCATCCAGAGAGCTGAAAACAGATGTGGTCCATCCGGCTTCAACCACGATTTCCAGTTTCATAGAGGAACTGGTCCCGGGCAAGCCTGCCGAACGTCTGGAAATGATACTGATTCTATATCAGGCATACCGCGAAGTCATATTCAGACACGCCGGCGGCAACCGAGAGGCCCAGGAAATCGCCGAGATGGTTGATTTCAACAAGTTCCAACGGTGGGCCGACATGATTATCGGGGATTTCAACGATGTCGACATGTATATGGTCGACGCGGAACAGCTTTTCCCAAACCTGGAACATTATCGAGAAATCTCTTCCAATTATCTCGACGCGGAAGTAATCGAGGAAATAAAACGCCACTGGCGCGTGGAGCGCATCCCTGAATACAATGACTCATTCTGGAACCATATCCTGCACGACAGCCCGGATGACACAGAGCAAACGGAGGAGGGAAACGCCAAAGGAAGTGCTGTGCGTTTTTTCCGTCTCTGGCAAGTCATGCTCGACCTTTACGAGACTTTCCGCAGAAAAATGGATGAAGCCGGGCTGTTCTATCCGGGAATGGCCTACCGCGAAGCTACCCGCATAATAAAAAAACGCCAGAGAAACGACTTCGACCACAAAAGGTATATATTTGTGGGATTCAATATGCTTTCCAAGGCGGAAGAGACCATCTTTCTTGAAATGAAAGACAAACATGGCGACAGCCTGTTTGCGGGAGATTTCGCCGATTTTTACTTTGACGACGCGTCCCCGGCATTTCTGATGCCCGGAAATACTACATCTGCTTTCCTGACTCGTTATGCCCGGTTGTTTCCCCCTTTATATGAATGCGTGGAGCCTATCGCAACATTCCCGAAAATCGAGATTTCCGGCATAGCGTCAAACTCCGGCCAAGCCAAACTTGCCGGAGCAATTGTCAGCCATCTCTATCCAGACGGAGGTGAATGGAACCCGGAATCGCTCCGTCGCACTGCGATTATACTCCCACAGGAGACCCTTACGCGCGGGGTCGTCGCCGCGTTACCGGAATGGATAAATCCGGTCAATCTAACGATGGGGTACCGGTTACGCGACAGCAAAGCAGCCGATTTGGTCAGAAGCATTGTCTCCATGCATCTGCGCTCAAGAAAAAACAGGACAGGAGGACATCCTTTCTTCTATGAGGACCTGCTGAAAGTCCTCACACACCCCTTGATTCGACAGATATATCCGACCGAATGCAGCCGCATAGTGTATGACATCAATGTAAACAGATGGTATAACATCGATTGCGCTTATCTTTCGGATCATTACCCGGAATTGCATACACTTTTCAATTATATTGAGAATCTGACCGACCGAGAAAAAGTTTTCCAATATTTTGAGAATCTTTTTGTCTGGATTCTGTCTCATATGGAGAATGAGCAGACATCCGGTGAGATAACCGACATTGACGGCACCGAGATTGAGGGAGCGGCAACTATGGCAGCCGGCGCGTTGGTCGACAGGATGCTTGTGCGGGCTTACCTGAGAGCCATCGGCCGACTGCGCGAACTCTCGGCCCGATATCTCGGCCCGCAAGACATCTACCTCTCCGATTCAACAATGTTTCATCTTGTCGAAAGATTGGTAGGAGGCGAGACCGTCAACTTTGAAGGACGTCCTTTGAACGGTTTACAGATAATGGGAGTCCTCGAAGCGCGAGGACTTGATTTCGAGAACGTCATTATCCCATCGATGAATGAGAAGGTGTTCCCCAGGAAACACTATCAGAAGTCATTCATACCTCCTCATCTGCGACGGGCCTACGGAATGTCAACCCAGGACCATCAGGAAAGCATATATTCATATTATTTTTATCGCATGATATCCCGGGCATCAAGGGTTTTCCTGTTGTATGATGCCCGGACGCAAGGTGTAGGCGGAGGTCAGATGTCGAGGTATCTGAGTCAGTTGCTGCATCTTTACAAGCCGGCCGGAATATCCTCCCGAATCCTCGGATATGGGGTCGAGTCAAGGGAACCTGCACAAATCTGCATCAGGAAAACTCCGGAAATAATAGCGGAAATCAGACGTTATCAGGCAGTGGAAAACCCGAGGTATTTGTCGGCGAGTGCCATAAATCTGTATATCAATTGTCCGCTGTCTTTCTACCTGACTTATATCGCCGGATACAAGCGTGAGGATGAATTCCATGACTATATGGATGAGAGCACCTATGGAACAATCATCCATGGGGTGCTGGAAGACCTGTATGAGGCTGAGCGGAAAAGCCTTCCCCGAGGACGCTTCACGCGGCAGGCCATCGAGGCCCTGATGAAAAAGGAGGTCTCCATAGAGCAGGCCATCACCAGACGTATAAACAATCATTACAACAATCTCGGCCCTGACAGTCTCGCCCCATTGAAAGGTGACGCGGAACTGTTCGGGGAGATTATGAAAAAATATATCCTGCTGGTCTTCAAACGCGAAATCCAGGCAGGTGAATTTGAATATCTGGCCGGAGAATTCGGCCATCCGGGACGATTACGGTTAGAGGGGAGCAATTCCGTGACTGAAATAAATTTCAGGTATTCCATAGACCGTATCGACCGGCTTATCACTCCGGACGGGAACTCAATCCTCAGGATAATCGACTATAAGACCGGAGAGGACGAAACGTCGATTGTGGAGGTGAAAGACATGTTCCATGAACGAGGGACATCGGGCAAGAGAGCCAAGGCGATGCTGCAATTGTTTCTCTATTGCCAGGCCCTTACCCAGGAAAAAAATCTCAATGAACCGATACAGCCTTGGATATATTCTATCCGTAAGGTAGCTACAACGCCGTTCTCGCCATTGAGGATTTCGCAATCACAACCGGGCGAGGCAAAGGGACGCAAGAAACTTGAGATTACCGATTACAGGGAATATGTCACAGAATTCAACGACATGATGCTTGATGTGCTTGACGATCTTTTTAATCCGGAGGTTCCATTTGTGTCCGCACAGAACGACCATGCATGCACATTCTGCAAGTTCACCGAGATATGCCGCAAACGACAGAAATAACTGCTTGAAAAGCCCCTTAATCAACAACCGATGGCCGGACTATACATCCACATACCGTTCTGCAGGAGCAAATGCGCATATTGCGATTTCTTCTCCATACCCGTCAACAGCGTCCTAAAGAAGGACACGGATTGTTTTGCCAAATATATCGTAGCGATACAACAGGAAATGGCCATACGCATATCTGAAATAAAGGGGCCGATTGACACAATATATGTCGGTGGCGGGACGCCCACTGCCATCCCGTTGCCTTTGCTATCGGAATTTCTGTCCTCCATACATCGGTATGTCATCAGATATAACAAGGGATACGGCGGTGAAGACATCTCGGAATTCACCGTGGAAGCCAATCCCGAAGACATTTCCCGCAGCCTGATAGACACCTTGCGCAATTCAGGCGTGGACCGAATAAGTATCGGCATTCAATCATTTGACACTTGTCAGCTAAACGCGATTATGCGCCGCCACGACTCAACATCATCCCGGAATGCGCTGACAATCCTCAAAGAATCGGAGATAAACTACTCGGCAGACCTCATATACGGACTCCCCGGCCAGAGCGTTGACAGCTGGTCATATCAGCTGGACTCCCTTCTGGATTTCGAGCCTCCGCATTTTTCGGCATATCTGCTTTCATACGAACCCGGCACGAGGTTGTACGCCCGTAAAGAACGAGGATTGGTGACAGAAGCAGACGAGCAGACCGCATGTCGTATGTATGACATCCTGATGGAGGTTGCCGCCGCCAGAGGGTACAATCATTACGAAATATCAAACTTTTCCAAACCAGGACTGGAGGCCAGGCATAATTCTTCTTACTGGAATTTAACCCCATACCTCGGACTCGGATGCAGCGCCCACAGCTTCGACGGCGACATCAGGCGTGTCAATCCGTCCAATCTTGGAGCATATATGAAAGCCCTCCTTAAAAATACTCCGGATACTACTTTCCAGGAAGAGCCAGAGACGACAATCAACAAAGTCAACGATTACATCATAACTTCGCTCCGCACCTCATATGGCCTTTCAAGCTCTCTCTTAAAAAGCAAATGGGGCAGTGAAACCGCATCAATGGTGGAAGCAAACCTATCACACCTACGAGCCACCGGGCATATTGTGCCGACCGCAAAAGGCAACGATAGGATTCCCGAGAAATATTGGCTGACATCCGACTCCATACTCCGCGATATAATCCTTGAAGAGGAATAACAGGGAATTATAATGGCCTTCTCTACCGGAAAATATGGGAGTCGGGGTTCATATCGTAATAAAAGTTTACCGATCATTTTTCTCATCCAATTTGCGGGGAGGTTATATATCTACTGTTTACGCCTGTTAAATTTCTACTTTTCAGTAAATTAAATGTTAAAATAAGCACTCATACCCAACATTTTGAAGGGCTGAGAATGTTATATTTGTAAACTGACCTAACATCAGTCGAGAATATTGAAATTATTCTTCTACCAAAATTCAAATCGCACACTTTTGGATTAATTTTAGACTTTGACTCATATATCAATTCATATAGTCAAATGTGCGCCGAACCAAAATTTGAGATTGCAAACGTGACAAGGTTTCAATTGCAATATATACTCAAGAACATAACCAAAATAAATCTTCGTTGCATTTGAAAACAGCGTTTATAGATACAAAATGCCAGTATTATAAAATGCAAATTAACGTTTGCATCAATCAAATTTGCGATGCCATTATCAAAATTTACATTCGCACCTAGGATTTTTTGCTCAAATTTGGAAATTTCGACATCGGGATTTGCTGTTCCCGTATGCAATTTTACATTTGCATAATTCACGAATCCACCTCTTTGATTTACAAGGATAAAAAACCACCCCATTTTTGCCATTAACATTCATTCATAATAATCATAACTATCTAAATATCATACTCATTATAAATTAAACTTAAACATTTTGTTTAGCATAGCGGCTTATATATGCTGTTTCCCCACAGAAAACACAATAGAATTCTCCCAATTGCTTTTGCACCACCCGACCTAAAAAATAAAGCCAACATTTGGTTTAAATCCCTCAAATAAATAACAGTTCTCATATGCAACGCTCCGGCCTTTTAGTTGCATTTGAGAGCCCGCTTGCAATTCTCGATTCAATTTTTTAAATTTCGTTTTGCAACTCGACAATTTGCGATTTCGTGCATTTTATTTCTAATTGTAAATCACAAAATTGGATTTACATTTACATACTCCATCCTCAAAATCGCCTATTTGCATTTCCCCTATGTAAATTTGCGTTTTTCAATTATTATTGTTAAATTTGCAACGACAAAATAATTCAGGAATTTGCTAATTCCTGTTTACGTTTCACAATTCTAACCTATCACCTCTATGGATTTGGTAAATCGCTTAAAGCATTATATGGATACCACCCAACTTACCATATCTCAGTTTGCTGACAGATGTGGCATTCCCCGCCCTACGATGTCACAACTGATAAACGGGAGGAACAAACGAATCTCTGATGAGGTGATAAACAAAATTCACAACGCATTCCCCGGTCTATCCATCTTATGGTTGATGTTTGGCGAGGGAGAGATGGATGCGAATGCAAATATTAGAATCTCAGAGCCTCAAAACGGGCAAAATCCGGGCATCATCGCGGCACAACGACCTGACAATCAATCCACAACCGACAATAATATTGAAAACGAAACCATCACGATTGAAGAGTCATCCAGCGATGTTTTCGAAAACCTGCTCTTTGAGACTCCTCAACCACCCCATTTCGCCACTCCATCCCCCCAAGATGACACATCATTGAAGGAGAACATCATGTTTGACACAGCCTCCATAAAAGAAGATACCACCCCATCACCATCCATCCCTTCTCAAGAACCGGCAAACACCCCTAATTCCCTCGGCAGAGGGCGAGATGTGACAAATACCATCAATGCGCAACGGATGGCCTCACAAGCCCTCGGAAATGCCCCACAGCCAATCCTTGCCGAAGAGGGCAAACGCATCTCGATTTCTCCCGATGCCCACAAAAAAATCACCAATATAGTCGTGTTCTATTCCGACAATTCTTTCCAATCATTCCTACCAGACGCGTAACCCCGCAACCATAAAATAAAGACAGCCCTGGAAAGCTTTTTAAGCCATTCCAGGGCTGTCTATTATATCTAGCAAGGAATACTCAATCAGACATATCCCCTCACGATTCCACGCTTGGAATTGCGTATGAATTCAATAATCTCATCACGCTCTTTGGTGGCAGGGAGCTCAGCTTCTATGCGGTCAACCGCATCGGTGACATTGAGACGCGAAAGGTACAGATAACGATATATCTCCTGAATCTCACGGATCTGGTCATTGGTGAAGTTGCGACGACGCAGGCCGATGGAGTTGATACCGGTGTAAGCGATAGGATCACGACCAGCCTTTACAAACGGAGGAATATCCTTGTTGATTCTCGAGCCCCCCTGAATCATCACATGTGTGCCCAGATGGCTGAACTGATGAATCAAAGTCCCACCGCCAATCACAGCAAAGTCATCGACCTGTACCTCTCCGGCAAGCTGCGACGAATTGGAAATGATGACGTTGTTGCCGACAATACAATCGTGGGCCACATGAGAGTACGCCATTATGAGGCAATTGTTACCCACAACGGTCTTGCCCTTGGCGACAGTACCACGGTTTACAGTCACGCATTCGCGAATCGTAGTGTTGTCTCCGATGATTGCAACAGTGTCTTCCCCCTTGAACTTGAGATCCTGGGGGATGCCGGAAATCACGGCACCGGGGAATATATTGCAGTGTTTACCAATCCTGGCACCCTCCATAATCGTCACATTGCTGCAGATATGCGAGCCCTCACCAATCTCGACATTCTGGTCGATGGTCACGAAAGGATCTATGACGACGCTGGGATGGATTTTTGCCGCCGGATGAATATAGGCAAATGGCTGTTTCATGCTTGAAGCGTCTTGATTACTTGTTCTTAACTATCTGGGCCATGAACTCACATTCACAAACCACCTTGTCGCCCACAAACGCCACACCCTTCATAAGGGCACAGCCGCGACGCAACGGGGTCATGAAAGACACATGGAACAACAGAGTATCACCCGGGACGACCTTCTGACGGAATTTCACATTGTCAATCTTCATGAAATATGTGGAATAGGTCTCAGGCTCCTCGACAGTGGCAAGCACCAGGAGGCCTCCGGTCTGCGCCATAGCTTCAATCAGCAGCACTCCGGGCATAACCGGCTCCTGGGGGAAGTGTCCTTGGAAGAACGGTTCGTTGACAGTGACATTCTTCACGCCGACGATGAATGTCTCGCCACGGTCGATAATCTTGTCGACAAGCAGCATAGGATAACGGTGAGGCAGATGCTCACGGATATCATTGATATCCATCAAAGGTGCCTGCGAAGGATTGTAAGAAGGAGCCTGGAGTTCCTGACGCTGAATCTCCTTGCGGATCTGCTTGGCAAATGTGGTGTTGATCTTATGACCGGGACGGCAAGCAATGATACGACCCTTGAGGGGACGCCCGATAAGAGCAGTGTCGCCAAGCACATCAAGCAGTTTATGGCGGGCCGGCTCGTTCTCGAATTCCAGAGGACGGTTGTTGATGAAACCAAGCTCATCGACCTGCTTGTGTTCAACACCCATAAGGTCTGAAATATGGTCGAGCTTCTCCTGAGCCATTTCCTTATCATAAATCACAATGGCATTGTCGAGATCACCCCCCTTGATGAGGTTAGCATTAAGGAGCGGTTCGATTTCACGCACAAAGACGAAAGTACGGCTACCGCTGATTTCCTGCCTGAATTCCGACATATTCTCAAGACGGGCAAACTGGTTGGCCAGCACCGGAGAGTCGTATGAAATCATCACATCCACCGAGAAGTCGCTATCGGGCAAAACGGTAAGGTGAGCGCCTGTCTGCGGGTCACGCACCTCTATCTTACGTTTTACAACGTAGAAATTCTTGTCGGCGCTTTGCTCCACAACCCCGACACGCTCTATCGCCTCGCTGAACTGACGCGCGCTTCCATCAAGGATAGGGATTTCAGGGCCTGTCACTTTGATGAGACAGTTGTCTACCCCGGCGGCATAGAGCGCGGCCAAGGCATGTTCAACGGTGGAGACCCTCACATCGCCACGCGCAAGCACAGTGCCACGGTCTGTGTCTGTCACATTCTCAGCCAGTGCGTCAATTATAGGTTCTCCTTCGAGATCAACGCGCTGAATCTTGTAGCCATGGTTTTCAGGAGCAGGCAGAAATGTGGCCTCTATTTCCAAGCCGGTATGGAGGCCCTTCCCCTTTACGGAGAATTCGCCGTTAAGAGTAAGCTGTTTCATTATTCTTGTTTAGTGATATTTTCAAGTTTCTTCACTCGGTCGAAAAGCTCGCCAAGATTTTTTTGATAAACTACATTGCGGGCGTATTTCTTACTATCCACCGCAGGAGCTCCCATCACACGAGAATCAGAGGGGATGCTGGACGGCACACCCGACTGCGCCCCTATCTGAACCCGGTCTCCGACTGAGATATGTCCGGCAAGACCTACCTGACCTCCGAACATGCATCGGCTTCCCACCTTGGTGGAGCCGGCAATGCCTACCTGGGCGGCCATTACCGTATGCTCTCCGATACGGCAATTATGGGCGATCTGTACCAGATTGTCAAGCTTTGTGCCACGGCATATCAAAGTCGAACCCATCATTGCCCTGTCAACTGTAGTGTTTGCCCCAAGCTCCACATCATCTTCCAAGACAACATTTCCAAGCTGGGGAATCTTCTTGTAACCATCCGGAGTCGGGGCGAATCCGAATCCGTCAGCACCAATCACGCAACCGGAGTGAAGCACACACCGCTCCCCTATCCGGCAATTATGATATACTTTGACACCGGGCTTCAACACTGAGCCGTCGCCGATCTCAACATTGTCGCCGAGATATACCTGAGGGAATATCTTGACGCCACGGCCCAATTTCACGCCACGACCGATATAAGCGAACGCCCCTATGTAAGCATCGTCAGGTATTTCAACTCCTTCTGCCACATAACAAGGCTGTTCCATCCCATTATATTTAGGCTCAATGACCTCGGCGGCGATATCAAGCAATTTCGCGATTGTGGCATATGGATCCTCCACCCTTATCAGCGTGGCCTTTACAGGATGTTCAACGACAAAATCTTTTTTGACCAACACAATCGACGATTCTGTCTCATAAATATAATGGTCGTATTTCGGATTGGCGAGGAACGACAATGCGCCGGGACGACCTTCTTCGATTTTAGCGAATGTCGACACGGCGATGTTGCCGTCTCCTTCGACAGTGCCGCCAACCATGGCGGCTATTTGCTCTGCTGTGAATTGCATTTTATGGTATGATTCTTGCGCGTCTGTTCCTCGTGGAAAGTCACAACCGGCTTTTGGCAAACCACATCTCACATAAGACCTGTCCGACAAAAACCGGTCAAACAGGCTGATGCGCCCGTTGACACGCACACTTTTACAATTTGCAAAGTTGGCAAAATTTTTCGACATATCCAAAAATAGGTGAAAGGTTTTGCCGACACAGCTTTTTATCCTAATTTTGCAGCATGGAAATCCCTAATGAAGCAACTACTCCGATGCCCTCCGCGGCAGACATCATATTCCGGTATTTCCCGGAGTTAAACGATAGGCAACGAACCCAGATTAACCAGCTTGGAGAGCTTTACACCGAATGGAACGAGAAAATCAATGTCATTTCCCGCAAAGACATCGACAACCTCTACCCCCATCATGTCCTCCACAGTCTCGCCATCGCCAAATTCCTGACCCCCGTTGAAGGATCCGAAATCCTCGATTTCGGTTGCGGCGGAGGATTCCCCGGAATCCCCCTCGCCATCATATGGCCGCATTGCAAATTCCACCTCATCGACCGGGTTGGAAAAAAGATTAGGGTGGCCAGCGAGGTAGCCCAGTCAATCGGGTTGTCGAACGTGACCCTGCAATATGGTGATGCAGGGGAATGCCACCGGAAATTCGACTTTGTTGTAAGCCGGGCCGTGATGCGCCTTGAGACCCTGGCACCATTGGCCAAACGCAACATTTCCTCAAAATCGCGCAACAAACTTCCCAATGGCCTGATTTGTTTAAAAGGCGGAGACCTGACATCAGAGGTCGAGGCCTCGAAAGGAGACACATTGGAAGTACCTCTGTCCGACTATTTCAAAGAGCCTTTCTTTGAAACAAAAAAGTTAATCTACAAGCCGCTTTGACAACGGCCTGAACAAATATCATAAAAATGGTCAATATCAAACCTTTCGTATTCAATCCATTCCAGGAGAACACCTACCTGGTATGGGATTCGACGACACTCGAAACAGCCATCGTCGACCCGGGCATATCGAACAAAAGAGAGGAGGAGTTTCTTGACCGGTTCATCACCGAGGGGAAACTCAAGGTCAAGGCCATATTGCTCACTCATGCCCATATCGACCACACCTTCGGGGTTGACCACCTGCGCGAACGCTACAACATCCCCGTCTTGCTCCACAAGTCAGACGAGCCGCTTGGCCGACAGCGAATGGAGCAAGCAAGGAAATTCCATCTTCCGGTAGAAATCACGCCGCTTGTGGTAGACCGTTTCATCGATGAGGGTGAAGTCCTCACCTTAGGTGACAACAAGGTTATGGCTCTTCACGCGCCCGGTCATTCACCCGGCAGCCTGTTGTATTACATTCCCTCAGCGAACTCCCTTATTTCCGGTGATGTGCTGTTCCAAGGGAGCATCGGACGCACTGACCTGCCAGGCGGTAATTACGGACAACTAATCGCAAGCATAAACGGAAAGATTGTTACGCTTCCTCCCTCCACCATAGTATACCCGGGCCATGGCCCTTCAACCACGATAGCCCGGGAAATGAGATCCAACCCATATTTCTAAAAACATATGTAGGAGATTTCTATTTCAGACAAATCATTCCTATAAAATAAAACGCCTCGCCTGCAATTCAACAGCAGACGAGACGTTTTTATTTTAGAAAAGGCAGTATCGCAATCACAAACGCACTTTGCGGCTTGTTGTGTTGACTCTTACCACATATACCCCTGCGGGAAGTTCAGCTGTGATTGAGTAATCATCCGAGGCAATCGCTTGAGTAAGAATGAGCGAACCGGACAAGGTATATACCTCAGCCAACTGGCCATTGCCGTTGAGCACCCGCAGAGCACCTCCTGCGACAGCAGAAATTTCTATATCGCTTTCGGAAGACATGCTTACTGACTCGACACCCGACTGAGAGGAAGACTGAGCGAACACCGGCAATGACGGGAACCAATAGTTCTCGATCATAGGGTATTCCTGCAACTTCTCACCGTTAGCCGAGTAGCGCCTTACCATATAAGTCTGGCTACCGAATCCCTGGGACAACGACATATAAAGCTCTCCGCTTACAGGATGTACTCGCATCGAGCATCCATAAAGTTGCCATCCTTCATTGTCGGCATTCAGGTCTATTATCTTTTCGAATGTGCGGTTGTCGATATCAAATTTGAAAATCTCGGAACCGGAGAACCAGCTGCTCGCGCCTCCATTCCAAAACAGGGTATTGCTTGAAGCGGATGCGCAGAATCCATCCGGAGTCCATGCATACCAGGAATTGGCAGGAGCATATGCCGAGGATGGAACTTCCACAACTTCGGTCGCAAGGGTTTCAGGGTCAACCCGCAGGAGATAAGGCAGTGTGCCTCCACTGCCGTTTGATGCCACGCTACACCATAATGAACCATCCTTGGCCACTACCACGGAACCGATTCCGGCACCCTCCTTCACAATATCTAAAGAGATGGTCTCGACAACTTTGTCTTCTGCCGGGTCAACAACCAGGAGACCGAGTTTCTGATGCGCGATAAAAACTTTCCCTGCGGCTCTGACCATTGTGCCGCACTGTCCTGAGTAGAGGGATTCGCTTTCGTTTTCCGTGCCGGAAACTATCCCGGTAACTTCCCGGGCATCCAGGTCAAGAATCCAGACCCCATTGCTTGAAGATACATAACCTTTGTGTTCATCCACCCCTACGAAACCGCGTCCATCTGCCTGGATGTCTCCTGTACCGATTTCCTCAAGCTGATACTCGACCTTCATAGTCTTCGCGTCAACCACATTGATGCGGCCTCCCACAATATCAGCTCCCGGGTCTTTGGCCTGCTTGCAGATGACATAGAACTTTCCGTTCCAGATTTCTCCATACTGCGCGGTCGCCCCAAGCTGTTTGTCCTCATTGTTGGCTTGTATGACCCTGTAATGCCAGTAGTCACCCCCTTCTGCGTCCGGAAGGAGATAATTGACCGTGGAGTTGTTGTGGCCATACCAATCTTCATTGACGATGAACACACCTTTAGAGAAATCGACCTCCTCCTGTGCCCTCGTCGCAGGGGTCGATAAGAGCGTGGCGAGGGCTGCGGTTGCCCCGGCGAGGCAACCGTAAAAGGTAAATTTTGCCATAGTTTTTTTAGTGTTTAGTTTGTTGAAAGATAATCTTTCGCTTTTCCGGACAAGATGATTATACTATTATTCTTATTATTGAGTTTTTATCATTGTAATTCACAACGGGTCAGGAATCGACTGGTCGGCAGAAATTATATGCAAATCCTGCGCACGACATATCTCAGTAGAGGTCTCCCCTATCCATCCGCAATACTGGTTGACTCCTGTGTAGACCTTCACGAAATCCACACCCGGAAGCACTACCGGCATACCATCTTTATCAACCGCCCACGATATGTCGAAACTGTTCAGGTCGGCATACTCATTGGGATGATTGTCTGCATAACCCCAATCATAACAGTAAAGGATGTAATATGCTCCGGTACCACTTGCGTCAACACCATTGGCAGGCAACCGGCTTCCGCTGAACGTCAGCTGGTCGGCATCAACCCATGCGGGAAAATATTCCTGACGATGAAAGCTGTTTTTGGGCATAAATCCTTTTACTCCTTCCGAATCCTCCCAGGCGATGTAATTGACATCCGACAGGTTCCCCGACATGATTATCTCTCGGTCTGGATCAGGTCGATTATATGTTATGGAGTAACCATGAAGAGTGGCAGGATTATGATATTCACTTCCCGCCAGTTCATACCACTCGTCATCAGGGACTCCGTTGCAATTACGGTCATAGCTTACCATCACAATCCCTGGTTCCGACGAACCACCTTTGCGGTTATTGTCTGTCAGTTCATAGAAACTGTTGCCGTGAATCATAAAATCCATTTCTCCAGGGGTATTGATGACCGTATGGTCGAAACCGAATACGACATATCCGCCAAAACCTCCAAGCGAGACCATGACATCATTGGTGCCGGAGATGGATTCCTCCACCTTTTTCAATATGTCGGAATAGTTCTCACCGGCTTCATACTGAGGCATGACATTTATGAATTGCCCCGGAGCCGGATTGTATTCATATACTTTGGATATGTACGGGCTGTAATCAATCTCTTCGTGAAGCACAGTCACCCGGAACTCGAAATGATAAGGGGTTTCCTCATCCACAATATCGAGGACAAGGTCATATGTTCCCTCCTTCTCAGCCAGGAATATGTAGTCGCGCTCTGTCGACAACACTTCACCCGATGCCAGAGACCACCGGTAAGAAGCCCCCGTCAGCGCAGGAGTCAAGGGGAGTTTCTGCATCCTGTATATGTAGTAACTATCATCGATTCCCAGGTTGAGCATCGGAGCGTCATCCGAACACGCCGAGAACACTCCCAGCGCACCCAATGGCAACAGTTTTATGATGTATGGCTTCTTCATCTGTCAATCTATTATGTCAGGTTCTCAACATCTATATGATTCATATCATCGTGGAAGGAAACACATATGCGCGGGAATATCACCGGTGCGGACACTCCATTTTTTCCGGCCATTACGGTCAAAGCAATACAATGTCCCCGAGGATACATAATTTTTCGCATCCGTTACGAAGATGTCTCCAGTCTCAGGATGCACTGCTATCCCATAAGGAATAGTGATTTCTTTCTCCGTGCCATCAGTAATGAAATTCGTCGAAATCACCTCCTGGGTCCGGACATCAATTATACCGTAAGATATGGCATTTTCAGAAGTGTATTCATTCCATTCCGTCGCGTAATAATACAGTGAGTCCCCCTTTATGGCCATATTCGAGCATGGTATATCAAGCTTGCTCTCTACGGACAATCGGCTTTGGCCGGGCTTTTTTGAAAGCACATACAAGGCGGATGGACGTGACCGGTAGTCACCCCTTGAATTCACCCACAGTTTGTTATATTTGTCCTTTTTCACCCTGTGGAGATTAATGTCGACCGGAATCTGCTGTACCTGTTTGAAATCAATCATCTGAATCACTGAGACCGTGTTGTCATATTGTGGGGCACGGTAACCGCCGGAATTGGCGACATACAT
Organism: uncultured Porphyromonadaceae bacterium; assembly: GCA_900548705.1. Taxonomy (GTDB): domain Bacteria; phylum Bacteroidota; class Bacteroidia; order Bacteroidales; family Muribaculaceae; genus UBA7173. The sequence continues at coordinate 38,834 of URLF01000004.1, forward strand.
ATAGTCATCGACAATCTCCATCTCCTCCGGCTGATAACCGACAGTAACCTTCGCCGTCACGGCAAGCGAAAGGGTATCCACTTCATATACCGCTCCCTTGGGTGCATTGATGTCTATCAATACCGGGCCGACATAGCTGCTGACGTATGCATTCCCCCTGTGGAACCGTATATAACGGCAATTGGGGATATCCACCTGCCCTATCCTCACGCCGCTATGGCTGTCAAGAACCTCCACCTTATGGGAGCAGTTGACCACCACATAGAGTTTCGAGCCATAAATGCCTATGTCATTGCCGACATCTCCAAGTTCCTTTACGACATTCGGATTGCGTTCGGCATATATGTTTCGGGAATAAAGTCCGGTGAAATAATCGAAATAATCGAGACTGCATTTGTTAGAGCCCATATTCCCTTCATTGACGAGATATAGACCTCGTATGGCGGTGTTTGGTGAAGGAGTCTCAGGTATGATGTCATACTCCGTGGGCACCACGAGCTCGTCTTCACGACAGCTCGTGACGCACAACAGGAGCGGCAGAAAATAAATAAATATGTTCTTTTGAATTCTGGTCATTATATTTCAACGGTTAATGTAACCCTGTAATTACGCTTTGGCATCGGATAATTGAGAATCACATCGTAATCCTGGCTGAGAAGGTTGTTGACCTCAAGCAGCCCGCGAAGGTTCACACGTCCGAGAGTGAAATCTTTGCTCAGGGAGATATCGCTCGTGTACCAGGGTTGAGTGTAGTTGTATCGTATGTTTTCTTGCTGGTTATACCTTTCTCCGACATAAATCCAGGAGTAATTCAGCCCCCATCCGCGCCATTGGGCGTTGATGACAGCCGAGCCGGAATGACGGGGAATGTAGGGAATCTGGTCGCGGTAATAGTTGTCAGCCGGATTGGTGACATCTATCGCCCTCTGGAAGGTATATTGCAGGCGGGCCGTCACAAACAGCTTCGGGAGAGGATTTACCGTAATCAGTCCGCTGACATCCACTCCTTTTATATCCACCAGTCCAAGGTTGAGCATAGTCCATCTGAACTGTTGTCCCTTAGGATAAGCGACAATTTTGTCTTTGACCTTATTGTAATATATGTCAGCTGTCATCTTGACGGCAGAAATGACCCCATGGGAAGAGTGGTCATAGACCAGGCCGAAATTGTATTGGGTCACCCGTTCGGGAGTCAGCTTTGAATTACCCATATCCGCATAATACAGGTCATTGAAAGTCGGCATCCTGAATGATTTCTTGTAGAAAAACCTGACGGAGAAATCCCGCTTGCGCAACGGATTGAAAGTGACAAAAAACGCCGGTGTCAATACCTTCTGGTCATCCGGAGCCTGTTGACCGTCCAGAGAGTCATGGATGAATGTGCCCAACAGACTTCCCTGCATCCTCAGCCTCCCGAAGTCCATCGATGTGGCAACCGACAGGTAATTGCTGATTCTGTCAGGTCTGGCAAACCCATACATATCGGCATCGAGGGAATTCCACATGAAATCGTAGCTTGCCGACACCTCCCACCATTCTGCGATTCCGAATTCGTGAGCCGTCGAGACATAGATCTCTTTCTGCTTGTACAGGTTGTCGATTTTTACCTGCTTGTCATCATTGTTGACATAGTGGGTGCGGTAAAAAGCGTATTTGACATTGTTGAGCATCGTCCATCGTCCGAAATGCCCTGTGTAACGTCCCTGCACAAAGGAATTGGTGTCCCAGATTCTCTCGCCACGACGCCATACGTTATTGACAATCGCGCCCGGTACACCTCGCTCCGAATTGTAATTATAGGCCTTGAAATGCCAGGATCCACGAGCCAGAGTCCCGTTTAGGTTCAGTTCAAGACGCGTGGCGTTTATGTCACCATTCTGCCTTACGGCTATAGTGTCATATGCAAGCTCCCCCGCAGGATTGACCCGTCGGTAACGGAATTTGTATTTTCCGCTTGAATTGACCCACTCGGCGCTCAACTGAGCGTTCACTCTGTCGGAAAGCTTCAGCTCGACAAGTGCCGAGGGGTTGATGAGGTCAAATGAACCGAACCTGACTGTGGCCCGGGCATGATAAATCTCATCCTCATCGAATCGCGGCGCACGGGTGCGCATATATATGGTACCGGCGGCGCCGAAATCTTTAGCCGGCTGGAGGATGCGGCTTTTCTGCCCGTTATACAGCGATATTTCCTCCATATTGTCAAGGGAGAACTGCCCGAGATCTATCTGACCGTTCTGGGCGTTTCCAAGCTCAACGCCGTCATATACCACTCCCGTATGGTTGGTTCCCATCGAGCGGATGTTGACGGTCTTTATGCCACCGACACCTCCATAATCCTTTACCTGAACACCGGAAAAATATCGTAATGCGTCAGCCACACTGTTGGAGTTGAGCCGATGCAGTTCCTCTCCGGACAGGGTCTGGGCAGGTATGATGTCATCAGCCGGACGGCGGGCGGTGACCATAATCTCTTTAAGGTTCAACACCGTATCCATCTTCTCCAAAGGTTCAGCCGAAAAAAGAGACAACGGAATCAGCATCGCAGCCTGCAAGGCCACGACGCGCAAGGGTCTTGTTTCCACAATTTCTGCTATGAAATGGGCCTGTCGGCCCGTTTTGCATAATTTACCCATGATCCCGTAGGCTTATAATTGATACCGAAACGGGAGGTCTTCTGACTCATCCTGACTTTCCGCGCCTTCTCGGAGTATCTCTTACTCCAATGGCATTGAGCGAAAAGCCGTGTCACCCCACACGGGCGTAGGACTCACAGCAGCGGGTACTGTCCCCGAATCTCACGGGGTTCCCTTTTCCGTTTCGGCCACAAAGTTAATGAAATTTCGCCACAATCCGAAATTCATGAGAGAAAATCGACTGTCAGCGGATCGAAATCCTGAAGATTCACCGGAAGATTGTCGGTAGTGGCGAGCGTGTGTATCAGCCGTGCGGTGAATCTTATCCCTCTCCACCGGAAATGGTCATCGACAGAATGACATTCCTCCTTGGCTTTCTCTATCGCGTCGCTCAGGCTTGCGGCCTCTTCCTTCCGTCCCAGACGAAGATATACCGACGCAAGGAGTATGTAGTCAGTCATCGTGAAGAAACCGGGTTTGGATGCCGGGCTCGACATGTCGTCCGACACCTCCTCGAAAACTTCAGCATACCTCTCGAACATACGCGCATCATACAGGGTATGAAGATAGAAATCCACCCAAGTCGTGATTCCGATTTTGCGGTGATAAAAATCCAAGGCTTTCGCGGCAGGAATGAATTTCTCCTTGTTAAGCAATCCTACCGCCATCATACGCCAGTCATTGCCATCTGTCTTCCCCTTGTCGAGGGCCATCTGAAGATAATCCTCCAGGTTATCCGGTTCAAGTTCAAGTATCACCATCAATGGGTCTCCCGATCCGGCAGTGGCGACATCGTTACGAAGCATCGTGGCATACACCTCGCATGCTTCTTTTATGCGGTTTTCCCTGGCATAGGCCTCTGCCAGGCCTTCAAGCGCGAAACTATTGAGAGGATCGGAAGACAATTCCGACAACACCTCAATCGATTCCTTGCGCTTTTCGGGGATGACCACCATGATTACTCCTCGGGTGAGCCTTGCATTGAAATGCTCCGGATCTATGGCCAACGCGTAGTCCACCGCCGCCAAAGCATCTTCGGAATGTTCGAGCCCGAACTCTATCCTCGCCAACAAAAGCCACGCCTCGATATTGAACGGCTCCATCCTGGTAAGCTCCTCGGCGATTTTTCTGGCCTCCTCCTGGAATCCGGCACCTTCCTTAAGCGTCTCGGCTGCTTCGAAAGCAAAACCACGCGGGTCCTCCGCCCGCTGGCTTATCTCCGGATAATATCTCACCAGCAGATTCCTCTGGTCTGTCTCCCTGAGGAAATCTATTATTTTCAGTACCGTCTCACAATCAAGCGAGTCATATTTCCTGATTATTTCATCAAGATATGGAGCGGCATCTCCGGTCGGATAGCACCTGACACACATCTGCAACACATCCCACAAAGCGGTCTCTCTGCGGCCTTTACGGGATACCATATCATTGGCCGCATCCTGGGATACATAAGAGAGGAAAAACGCCATACGTTCGTCGAACTCCCTGCTTTCAGGATACAACCGCGCAACGGTCAGAAACACGAACATCTGAACCAACGCGTCACCCTCATCCTGAGCATAATCATAGATATCGAGCAACTCGTTGATTTCGTAGTAGTCTATGACAGCGCCGCTCTCCACTTCCTGGCGGAAGCGGTCATAGAGCGAGCGCATGTATTCTTCGTCAGATTTTCGTGATTCGTCGTCGTTATACATTCTTCTTCTGAGCCTTCTCCCAACTGTCTTTCAACGCGATTGTGCGGTTGAAAATCAGTTTCTCGGGAGTTGAGTCCAAGTCAGGAGTAAAGTAACCGATTCGCTGGAACTGGAATTTCTCACCGGGACGGGCATTCTCGGCGATGAACGGCTCTACCTTGATGCCCTCCACAACCTTCAATGAGTCAGGATTCAGGAGGTCACGGAAGTCCCCATCCTCTGCCGAAGGATTTTCGACATTGAACAGACGGTCATAGATTCGGGCTGTGGCATCAACAGCATGGGCAGCGGATACCCAGTGGAGAGTACCTTTCACCTTTCGTGACGCTCCGGCCATACCGCTTCTGCTCTCGGGATCGTATGTGCAGTGGATTTCCACAATCCGTCCGTCGGCATCCTTTACGACATCCGTGCATTTAATAATGTAAGCACCCTTCAGGCGCACCTCCCCGCCGGGAGCGAGACGGAAGAACTTCTTGGGAGGATTCTCCATAAAGTCATCACCCTCGATGAAAATCTCTCTGGAGAAAGGCATGGAGTGAGTGCCGGCAGTGGCATCCTCGGGATTGTTTTCCATCTCGACCATTTCGGTCTTCCCTTCCGGATAGTTGGTGATGACAACCTTGACCGGATTCATGACTGCCATAGCACGGGTAGCGATGGCGTTCAGGTCCTCGCGGACAGCGTGTTCGAGCAATGACACTGAAATCATCGCCTCCTCTATTTTGGTGTAACCGATGCGGTCAATGAAATTCCTGACGGCCTTTGGTGTGAAACCACGGCGGCGCATACCTGAGATTGTCGGCATACGGGGATCATCCCATCCGGCCACAAGCCCTTCCTTGACGAGCTGCAACAGCTTGCGCTTGCTCATCACGGTATAGGTGAGGTTGAGTCTGTTGAATTCAATCTGTCGCGGACGATACGACCCGTCGCTCAGGAAATCCACGAAATAGTCATACAGCGGACGGTGAGGCACAAATTCAAGGGTACAGATTGAATGGGTCACACCCTCGAAAAAGTCGCTCTGGCCGTGGGCGAAGTCATACATAGGATAGACCTTCCACTGGGTTCCTGTACGGTGGTGGGGGGTCTTGATTATGCGATACATAATGGGGTCACGGAAATGCATGTTTGAGGATGCCATATCGATTTTGGCCCTCAACACTCGCGCTCCCTCTTCAAACTCACCCTTGTTCATTCTCTCGAACAGGTCGAGGTTCTCCTCCACCGAACGATTACGGTAGGGGCTGTCTGTACCCGGAGTGGTGGGCGTTCCTTTCTGTGCTGCGATTTCCTCGGAGGTCTGGTCGTCCACATAAGCTTTTCCCTCCTTAATCAGCCTTACGGCCAAATCATAAAGCTGGGGGAAATAATCAGACGCGTAACGTTCATTCTCTCCCCAGTCAAAGCCAAGCCAATGTATGTCATCACGGATGGCATCCACATACTCAGTGTCCTCCTTGATGGGGTTAGTGTCGTCAAAACGCAGGAAGCATTTTCCTCCGAATTTCTCGGCAGCTCCGAAGTCCATACAGATGGCTTTCGCATGACCGATATGCAGGTAACCATTGGGCTCGGGCGGGAAACGGGTCTGGAGACGGCCTCCGTTCTTTCCCTCCTTGAGATCATCAACTATCATCTGCTCTACAAAACTCAGCCCTTTTACTTCTTCGGGCATTTCTGCTTCGATTTTTTCAGCCATAATGGAACGAGTAAATTTTAGGGTGCAAATATACGCAGTTTTTTTCATTCCGCTTGCAGGTTTCCGGATTTATTTCGAAATTTGCGCCAGCATAACGTAAAAACAACCACTAAAAATAATGTTGCAATTCGCCACAGATGATTCAAGCCGCCACCCTGTCGGAAAACAGGTCGAGCTCGCCCTTCAGGCAAGATGTCGATGGATTCGTGTCACAGGCACTCCGGCCGACGAGATAGTGGAAGGACTCATCCCTCCTTGTCAGGATAATGATGCCATATTGGTGCTTGACAACAACATCGAACTGGTAGACGAGCTGCGAATCCACGGGCTGCATCTCACCGAGTGGACCCGTGGCAACCTGATTGCGGCCCGAGAGAAGCTCGGCCCGCATGCCATCATCGGAGTTTCATGTGCCGATTCCGCGCAGTTGAAAGAACTGTCCGGACTGGATGTGGATTATGTCGTTACCCAAGCTCCCGCCAATGACAATATCGTTGAATACTTCACTGATTTTGTCAAGTCTCTGAGGGAAGTCCACACCGAGATTCATCCTGTGGCTGCGGGAGAGATTCCGGTCTCTCTTTACCCATCAATACTTGCCACAGGCATTGAAGGATTCGAGATTTCAGGCAGTGTGCTCGACGCGCCTGATCCCTTGGCCTTCATTCAGCTCGCGATGAATTCACTGCAATAAGTAAAACTTCAAAATGAAATTCATAGGTATTATCCCGGCGCGTTACGCCTCCACCCGTTTCGAGGGGAAACCTCTCGCCGACCTTGGAGGGAAACGCGTTATTGAGCATGTGTGTCTTCGTGTCTCATCAGTGCTTGACGATTTTGCTGTGGCCACGGATGACCGACGGATTTTCGACGCGGTGACCGCCTTCGGCGCAAAAGCGGTAATGACATCGCCAAACCACCGCAGCGGGACAGACCGTTGCCTGGAGGCATATGACAATCTCAGAAGTGATGCCGACGTGGTAATAAACATCCAGGGTGACGAGCCTTTTGTGGCCCCGGAGCAGATACGCCAGATTATGGGCTGCTTTGATGATCCCGAAACGGACATCGCGACCCTGGCTCTCCCCTATCCACACGATGGCTCCTTTGCCGGGCTGGAAAATCCAAACAAGCCCAAGGTCGTTATGGATTCACGCAACAATGCGTTGATGTTCAGCCGGTCAGTCATTCCATATCTGAGAGGTGTCGATAAAGAGCAATGGCCAGCATCAGCCGATTATTTCACCCACATAGGGATGTACGCCTTCCGTATCGAAACTCTCCGTGAAGTCACCCGCCTCCCACAGTCCACGCTTGAGAAAGCGGAGTCGCTTGAACAGCTGAGGTGGCTGGAAAACGGCTACAACATAAAGGTAGCCATCACCGACACGCAAACGATAGGAATCGACACCCCCGCCGACCTTGAGGCCGCAAAAGCCTTCCTCTCAAATCTTAACTGAAATAGATTTTTCCGAAAAGATGCTTGACCGTTTGACAGCCCCGCCACTCTCCGCTTTTCCGCCGTTATCCCTTCCCGCATTTGATGAAAAAATATTACCCAACGGAGTCAAAGTGAGGATACTGGACTCCGGGGAGGAGGCCGTGAGCCGGTTATCCGTCATTTGGCCGGCCGGACTTATTGATTCCGGCAATCAGGCGGCTTATAGCCTGACAGCCAATATGCTTCCGGAAGGATGTGGAGGGATGTCGGGCAAAGAGGTATCTGATATCCTCGAATCAAACGGGGCCTGGTTCAAGGTCTATCCCACTCAACACAGCACTCTTCTCACCCTCCACTCACTCAATCACACCGCAAAGACTGTTTTCCCTCTGGTGGGGAAAATAATCACATCCCCCGATTTCCCGGCAGAGACTTTCGATGCCTTAAAGAAAAAAGGAGCGGCCGAAAAAGAAATCGCATCAAGGAAACCATCATATCAAGCCTCTTTGATAGCCCGTGAGACATTGTATGGAATCGGCCATCCATTGGCCAATTCCGTCACTCCCGATGACATCCTCGCTGTTGACAAGACGCAATTAAGTCGTCTCCACTCCGGGATAATGCTGGCGAACAAACCGGTGGTATTCCTTTCAGGCAAAATAACCTCTGAAGTAGAACGCTTGTGTGAGGATGTATTATCTGCGATTCCGTTTGACGAATCAGCCCCCGACAGAATAAAGCGCGAAATCGTGTCCATACCTCTGCTTTCCGACAGCAAAGTTTGTCGCAGAGAGATGCCCGATTCACTCCAGACCGCCATCCGCATCCAGATTCCCACTATCCACCGGCTCCACCCCGATTATGAAGCCCTGCGATTCGCCGTGGTTGCCCTGGGAGGTTATTTCGGAAGCAGGCTTATGACAAACATCCGCGAAGAGAAGGGTTACACCTACGGCATCGGAGCAAATCTCGTTCCATGGCTTGAAGGAACCAGCATTGTCATCAGCTGTGAATGCGACAACAGGTATACCGACGCGGTAATCAAGGAGATAAACCGGGAAATCACAAGATTGGCCAATGAAGAGATGAGCCAGGAGGAAGTTGAGACCGTGCGAAATGTGATAATTTCCAATCTTGCCGGAATACTCGACTCCCCGTTCTCTATCTCCGGTTTCGCCGAACAGGCCGAAACCCTCCGGCTAACCCCGGAGGTTTACACCGGCCAGTTCGCCCAGGCCCAGACTATGACCGCTGAAAAAATCAGGGAGATGGCATCAAAATACCTCCTTTCATCACCATCGGTCACCGCTCTCGCCGGAGGCAAGCCCGGTTAGCATCTTTTAACAACACTGATTGCATATTATTTTGTAACTTTGTATTGTAGAATACAATAACCCAACAGATATACCTAAAATAATGAAGAAAAGCGCTTTGCAGAAAGCCCGTGCTGCTTACCAGCCCAAGCTCCCCATCGTGCTGACCGGTCCCGTGAAAGCGGTTGAAGGCCATCCCACACAGTCGGTTGCCGACCAGGAAGACATCAAGAACCTCTTCCCCAACACCTACGGCTTACCTGAACTCAAATTTGAGAAGACCACATCCTCCGCTCCCTCCAAACCCATCCATGTAGGTGTCATTCTCTCCGGCGGTCAAGCTCCTGGCGGTCACAACGTAATCAGCGGCCTCTTCGACGGCATCAAGAAAATCAACAAAGAGTCAAAGCTCTACGGTTTCCTTATGGGACCCGGCGGCTTCGTTTACCATCAGTATATCGAACTCACCTCAGAAATCATCAACGACTTCCGCAACACCGGTGGTTTTGACATCATCGGTTCCGGACGTACCAAGCTTGAGACAAAAGAGCAGTTCGATAAGGGTCTTGAAATCCTGAAAGAGCTCAAAATCTCCGCCCTCGTGATCATCGGTGGTGACGACTCCAACACCAATGCCGCCGTCCTCGCTGAATACTACAAGGAAATCAATGCAGGCGTACAGGTAATCGGTTGCCCCAAGACCATCGACGGAGACCTCAAGAATGATGTCATCGAGACATCTTTCGGTTTCGACACAGCTACCAAGGTTTACTCCGAGGTCATCGGTAACATCCAGCGCGACTGCAACTCGGCAAAGAAATACTGGCACTTCATCAAACTGATGGGCCGCTCCGCAAGCCATATCGCCCTTGAGTGCGCACTCCAGACCCAGCCCAATGTCTGCATCATCTCAGAAGAGGTTGAGGCCAAAGACATGAGCCTCCAGCAGGTGGTCGACTACATCGCCGACATCGTGGCAAAACGCGCATCCGCCGGTATGAACTTCGGTACCGTCCTCATTCCCGAAGGACTCATCGAGTTCATCCCCGCCATGAAGCGTCTCATCGCCGAGCTCAACGACCTTCTCGCCAAGAACGCTGAAGAGTTCGCCAAGATTGACGCAGCAGATCAGCGCGCATACATCATCAAGAACCTTTCTGCCGAGAACGCCGCTGTTTATGAGTCACTTCCCCTCGGTGTGGCCCGTCAGCTCAGCCTCGACCGCGACCCCCACGGCAACGTGCAGGTTTCTCTCATCGAGACCGAAAAGCTCCTCTCGGAGATGGTCGGCAAGCGTCTGGCAGAATGGGCTGCCGAAGGCAAATTCACCGGCAAGTTCTCTCCCCTCCACCACTTCTTCGGATACGAAGGACGTTGCGCCGATCCCTCCAACTTCGACGCTGACTACTGCTATGCCCTCGGTTTCAACGCCGCTTGTCTTATCAAGGCCGGTGTTACAGGATATATGTCATCCGTACGCAACCTGACCAAGCCCTCAGTACAGTGGATTGCCGGCGGTATACCTATCACTATGATGATGAACATGGAACGTCGTCACGGCAAGATGAAACCCGTTATCCAGAAGGCTCTCGTTCATCTCGATGGCGCACCCTTCCTCAAATACGCATCCAAGCGTGACGACTGGGCGGTCAACACATCTTATGTATATCCCGGTCCCATTCAGTACTTCGGTCCCGCTGAAGTCTGCGACCAGCCGACTATGACCCTCAAATACGAGCATCAGGGAAAATAATCTCTGACCCGGATACTTCCCAACGGAGATATCCATCCTACACAAGACCTTATTCACAGCTTGCATAGAAGAATGGAGCTGCCGCCGGAAAATCCGGCGACGGCTCCATTTGTATAAGACAGCCCGACAAACATTACCTATCAACATTTGTTTATTTTATAATCATATGAAAAAACTAACCTTACTGCCGGCTTTCGCAGCCGCAATGATGACTTTTATGACATCCTGCACATCATCAACCACAAATACTCCGGCAACAGATAGCAACACTATCACTGCTAATGCTGCCCTTGAAAACATAATGACCCGCACAAGCGTGCGCCAATATGTAGCGGACAAGACCATTCCGCGTGACACCATAGAATTGCTTTTACGAGCTGCCATGGCAGCCCCCACAGCGGTCAACAAGCAGCCGTGGCAATTCATTGTGATTGACAATCGCGAATCGCTTGATTCCCTGGCACAAGTCTTGCCGTATGCCAAGATGCTCGAACACGCATCAATCGCCATTGTGCCTTGCGGTGACCTGTCAAAAGCCTTTGAAGGCGAACCGGAATATTGGATACAGGATGTCAGCCGCCACCGAGAACCTGCTTCTCGCAGCCCATTCTCTTGGATTGGGAGCAGTATGGACCGGTGTCTATCCCACCAAAGAACGTGTTGAAGCGGTCTCACAGCGCCTTAATCTCCCTTCAAATGTGATACCACTCGCAGTCGTGCCAATCGGTTATCCTGAGGGACAGCACACCCCAAAAGATAAATGGAATCCGGAAGCAATCCACTTCAACCAGTGGTAAAACAGTTTTCCGCTGACAATATCGACCTCACCGGCCTCAATCCCTATGATTCGAGATTGAGGCCGGTTTAATTTTTATTAACTATTTATTTATGCTGGAATTTGTTCAATATTGAAATAATTACTATCTTTGTAATCGTTATAAGAAAGTTAAACGATATGATTGACCACAAGACATTCTCAGACAACGAATTGACTGGAATGATGCATTCCGCTGGACTAAGGCCATCATTACAGCGTATCGCGGTATTCAATCTTGTCGCCAATTCTAAAAAGCATCCCACGGCAGATGAAATTTTCTCCAATCTGACAAATATTTATCCATCCTTGTCAAGAACGACAGTTTATAATTCACTCCACGCGCTTGTGGAGGCCGGACTGATAAGAGAATTGGAAATCGATAGCGGGAACAAGCATTACGACCTTGCCCCGCAGGCACCTCACAGCCATTTTATCTGCAAGACATGCGGCAGAATCTTCGATATGGCCATTCCATCTGGAATCAAATCATATGCCGAACCGGGATTCTGTGTCGACAGCGTGGATGTCTATTATAAAGGAGTTTGTCCTGATTGCTCACTTTCCGCAACCAAATCTGAATAATAACTCATACACTAAAAATAATATGAAAGATCTCAAAGGAACCAAAACCGAGCGCAATCTTCAGCAGGCTTTCGCCGGTGAATCTGAAGCTCGCAACAAATACACCTATTATGCAGCCAAAGCCCGCAAGGATGGCTACGAGCAAATCGCGTCTATCTTCGAGGAGACTGCCCGCAACGAACGTGAGCATGCCAAGCTGTGGTACAAATATCTCCATGGAGGTGAAATCGCCGACACGATGGCCAATCTGCGCGATGCTGCCGAAGGTGAGCACTTCGAATGGACCGACATGTATGACCGGATGGCCAAGGAAGCCGAGGAGGAAGGATTTCCCCAGATTGCTTTCCGTTTCCGCGCGGTGGCAGCCATCGAACGTCATCATGAGGAGCGCTATCGCCGTCTTCTCGCAAACATAGAAGAAGGCATAGTATTCTCCCGCGAAGGAGACACCATCTGGGTATGTCGCAACTGCGGCCACATCGTAATCGGCAAAAAAGCCCCTGCTGTATGCGCCGTATGCTCTGAGCCCCAGAGTTTCTTCGAAATCGAAGCCAAAAACTACTAATCTACATATCTACATAAGACACGTTCCAAAACTGTCTATACTTGCAAAACTACAAAAGGGGCTGTGTCAAAATAGGCGCAGCCTCTTTTTCTAACCTGCTGTAAAACATAAAACAAAGCCCTGACTTTCGCAAGCCGGGGCTTTGTCATATCGCAAAGATTTT
>URLF01000005.1 GCA_900548705.1 uncultured Porphyromonadaceae bacterium
GATGTCACCCCGAGCGACATCATGTTGTCGCGCAGGGCCGGGGACTCGCGGGTTGAGTAGGAGATATCGACATCATTGTCGAAGATTCGGAATGCGAAAGTAAGCTGGGCGAGTTCGCGGTCAGACATCACCACATTGGGCTGGAAACCGCTCTCCGACGGGCGCATACGGGGGAAATTGACGCTGAAACGGGTCTGCCAGTAACGCTTGCGCAGGTATTTGAGATGACGCGCCATCATGGTGACATCGGTGCGCCAGTCCTCCAGCCCAATCAGCACACCCATGCCGATTTTATGCACTCCGGCCTGACCCATACGGTCGTAGCCGTTGAGACGCCATTCAAAGTTTGACTTCATACCTGCGGGATGGTAGACCTTGTAACGCTCGCGGTGGTATGTCTCCTGGAAGCATACCACTCCGTTCAGGCCGGAATGGGTAAGGCGCAGGTAATCCTCGGAGGGGAGCGGCATCACCTCGATTGTGAGGTTGTTGAAGTATGGACGGCATACCCGCAGGGCCTCCTCAAGGTAGTCGGTGCCTGCCAGTTTGGGATGCTCTCCGGTGACAATCAGCAGGTTCTCGAACGGCCCGAGACGGCGTATCGCCTTGCATTCATCCTCAATCTGTTCCGGGGTCAGGATGACACGCGGAAAGAGATTGTGGCGGTTGAAGCCGCAGTAGACACACGAGTTGGTGCAGGCGTTTGTGATATACAGGGGGATGTAAAGCGATATGGTCTTGCCGAACCGTTTCAGTGTCAGCTCACGGCTCATCTGCGCCATGGTCTCCAGGTATGGAGCCGCCGCCGGGGAAATCAACGCCATGAAGTCGTCGATTCCCGGATGCTTTCTCGACAGAGCGGTCTCGACATCGGCGGCAGTCTTAGACATTATCGCCGCCGTGGTCTCCTCCCAGTCGTAATTCTTTAGTTCTTCTGAAAACATGTCTTGATGGTTTTTCAGTCAAGGAAAGATGTCAGGGGGCTGCTGGCGACAGCTATGCGGCTCCTCGCTCCCAGTCCGGCCTCGAATGCCTCGCGTCCGGCCTCTACTGCCTTGCCGAACGCACGCGCCATAGCGACGGGGTCTCCGGCGACAGCTATCGCGGTGTTGACCAGCACGGCATCAGCTCCCATCTCCATAGCCTCCGCGGCATGGGAGGGGGCGCCCAGTCCGGCATCGACAACCACGGGAACACGGCTCTCCTCGATGATGATTTCAATCAGGTCGCGGGTGACGATACCCTTGTTAGTGCCGATTGGCGCACCCAAGGGCATGACTGCGGCTGTGCCCGCCTCCTCAAGCAGTTTGCAGAGGACGGGGTCGGCCTGGATATAAGGCAGCACCACGAATCCTAAGCGGGCCAACTCCTCGGTGGCTTTCAGCGTCTCGACAGGGTCGGGCAGGAGGTATTTTGGATCGGGATGGATTTCAAGCTTGATGAAATCTGTCTCGAAAGCCTCGCGGGCGAGCTGGGCGGCGAGGACAGCCTCTTTGGCGTTGCGTACACCCGACGTGTTGGGGAGCAGGCAGATATGGTCGGCCTTGATATGGGCCATCAGGTCGTCGGCCGGATTTGACATATCTACCCTCTTCAGGGCTACGGTCACCATCTCAGACCCGGAGGCGAGTATCGCCTCCTGCATTATTTTGTTTGACTGGAACTTTCCGGTTCCTACGAAGAGGCGCGACTTGAATTCGCGGCCTCCTATAATCAGTGGTTTCATATATATATGGTCGTTGGGTTCTCTAATCGTTGTATCCATCTCCCGGTCTCCGATTCCGGAGAGATGGCGTTTAATATCGCTCCGCTGACGGCGACTCCTGCCGCGCCTGTGGCTATTATGGCGGGGATGTCGCTGAGGGTGATTCCGCCGATTGCAACCACGGGGAGAGTGATGCCCTCGCGGCTGCATCCGGCCAGAATCGAGCGGGAGCCTTCAAGTCCAAGCACCGGACTGAGGTTTTTCTTTGTGGTCGTGAAGCGGAACGGCCCCAGGCCGATGTAGTCGGCTCCACGACGCGCCGCGAGCCTTATGTCATCAAGACAGTTGGCGGTCGAACCGATTATCTTTTCAGGACCGAGGATTTTCCGTGCCTCCTCCGGCGACATGTCGTTTTTCCCGAGAGGGCCGCCGCCAGCCCCCGTCTCGGCTACGAGTTCGGCATGGTCGTCAAGGATGAAAGTCGCGTGGCCGTGGAGGTCGGCGAGACACCGCAGTTTACGCCCTGTCTCGACAATCTCCTCAGGGGTGGCATCCTTCATTCGGAGCTGCACCCATCTGCATCCGCCGCGCAGTGCGGCTTCCGCTCCTTTGAGATGTTGCTCGGCGGAGCTGCCGTTGGTGATGAACTGGAGTCTGAATCCTCGTCGCGACAGTTCGGCTGGTGTGAATATGCTGTTCATTTCAAATTTCTTAGCCTGTTTATGAAATCATCAATCGAAGGGGAGTCCCAGACCGCGCCGAGAATCGCCGCCCCCTTGAATCCGAGCCGCGCAACCTCAGGCAGCCTCTCCGGAGTTATGCCGGAGAGGGGGATGACCCTTTCGGTCAGAAGTCCCACTGAGGAGAGGGCCAGGCATTCCGCGTCGCCGATTGCTCCTTTGTAGCCATTTTTGGATACGCTGTCAAACAGCGGGCTAAGGAAACAATAATCGACGTTATCGGTAAGCAACGCCTTTTTCACCTCATCGACGGAATGGCATGAACGGCTGACGAACCCCGGGAAACCACCTTCGGGGGGTAAGGGATTGCGGCTGTTGAGATGGATGCCCCCCAGACCGTATTCAGAGGCGAGATGGTGATGGTCGTGGATGGATATGGCCGGGTAAAGCCGTTCCGGAATCTGCTCTATCAGCAGACGTGTCTCATCCTCCGTCAGAGAGGGTTTGCGCAGGTGGAGCCGGTCGACCACGCCGCTGTCAAGGAGCCGGCATATGGATGCGGTTTCCCCCTTGACAGCAGTTGGGGATGTGATGATGATTATTCTCATTTATGGATTGGAGCATTCAACCGCCGCAGACGGCACTTATGACAGTTATCTCCATTCCGTGGGATAGGGGAGTGGCCGCCCAGTCGGCACGTCTTACAACCTTGCCGTCTATTGCCACGGCTATTCCGGGGCCTGTCACCCCTCGTTCTGTCAGCAGTTCTGCGAGTGTGACTGGCTCGCTCACGGTTGTCTCCTCCTTGTTGATTGAAATCTTCATGCAGGTATAATAAGATTAACATCAAAACTGTCGGGGGTGACGGTCTTGACGGGAAAATCAATCAACATGCAAACTATTCGGAATACATACCGGCAGACCGAGAAACAGGCAAGCGGTAAAATCAGAGACAAGTCCTTCCGGCGGTACTGGCCGCGTCAAGTTCACAGGGTATAATCTCAGCCGTCAATAATGGCACCCCTCTTGTGTCCGGACAACCCTCTATGGGTGGTCTCTTAGACCTCCAGGAGCGTTGTCCGTTGCAAATTTAACAAACCTTTCGCAAACCGCCAAAAAAATCTGATTTCGGAAGAGATGTAACAAGTCGCGTTATTTGCACAAAAAAATATTAGTCGTAACCAAAACGTAACTATAAATATTTGCAGATTGAATTTGGATTCTTTAACTTTGCGGCGTGTGGTTGCAATCCCCGCATAAGAACTCTTTCAAAACCAAATCAAAATGAGGCGAACAACTTTGAATATGTTAAAATTTACTAAAGATCCTCTGTTGAGCTGCCTGATTTTATTAGGATTAGCCTCTGGACTTACTGGATGTGATTCCGACAGACCGGATGTTATAGAATATGATAAAGACAATCTCCATGGTTATTTTATTTTCTGGGAAATCGAAGGTTTTTCTCACCAAGAGTCGCAAAAAGAATTCACTGCTTACGGACTTAGAGGAGAGGATGGCATATCTGTTGTCTATATCTCGCCCCGGAAAATAATAAACTGGGAGGACATATGCAATTTTATGGGAGAAAATGCTGTATTCGACGTGGGGGAGTATTGTCGAGAGCAGGGTTTCGATGATTATCCCAATACCCCTGACTTTTTTGTCCGCTATAAGTGGATGGAAATCAACACTGTCAAATCTCCAGGTGAGCGTGACGGGGTTGTCACAGTGAAAGTGGATGCCAATCCCTATAAAGAGAGTAGGACGTTATGGATATTATTACGGAATCAGAAGTCTGATGTCCTTAAAGTAATGCAGGCAGGGAATCCTGACGGTATTTAAGTCGGTGAGGCTCAGTGATGATGCATTAGAATGCACATAAAATTTTCTTCCCCGAAAGAGTCTATGCAACATTTGGATATGACTCTTGTACTAACGACATTGATTTCACTTACGCTACGGATGGCTGATAGTTTCTGCATTAAAGGAGCCTGCTTCGAGGAGCGCTATCATTAAGGACTATGTGGGTGGCCAACATAGAGATATTGGAATCTTCAGAATGCACATGGCCAGTAATTCCATTTGTATGAATGGACAAATGCTGAGATTTTAAGTGAGTGGTAATAGCTGATTTATAATAATATGGGTAAAATTAAACATCATCTGCTTTTAGTGTTGTTTATGGTTGCGATGTGCGGTTGTGAACAGTCACCCGAACCTCCAGAATATTCCCAGCTGGAAACCGCACCATATACTTTGCCAATGTCGATAGAACTCCCCTCGACTGAAGCAGGAGTTATGGACGTGGAGTTTGAATGCAAGGATGGGAGTGAACCTGTTGTCCCCATTCATTTGGTGACGACATCATTGCCGATTCTTCGACAACCGGCAGAAAAATGGTGGCAGTACGCACAGGGTGACTTGGCGTTGTTGCCGGAAACCATATATCAGTCAGCGGGTTATGATAGTTATCCAAATGATCGTGATTTTGTTTACAGTTATAAATGGGTGACGCTTTCAACCTATAAGTATTCTGGAAGTAACAAAGGTGTACTGAGAATATCATGGGAAAAAAATTCCACCGATGAATATCGGCGCATCTTTCTCCTTCTTGGTTATACCAAAATGATTGATGTCGAATTACGGCAAGATAAAATTCCTGAATGAATATGAAATCCTTGTTCAAAATGCTGTCGATGATACTGATGGCGCTGATGGCCGTATGTTGTCAGGAGGAAGAGCCATGTCCGTGTGGACGGGAAATGAAGCTCCCATTATACGGAGTGTCAATATACAATCCCCTTCCGGCTGAAGCAGGAAGTGAGGATGTTGAAATCTATTGTCTTCATGAGGCTGCTGATTGTGAAGGAGTCACAATAAACCTTATGGCTACATCTCTGCCCCTTTTGCGGAAATCCCAACAGGAATGGGCACTGTATGAAAATTCCGGACTGATATTTGTTCCCGAAAGAATTTATAAAGAAGCAGGATATGAGAACTATCCTAATGGCATCAATTTCAGCTATAATTATAAGTGGCTGACTGTCGCGACTTACAAAGAGGCAGGAAGCGAGTACGGTACGATGAGGCTTTCCTGGGAGGCGAATGATTCTCCTATGTCCCGTAAACTCTATATATCCATTGGCTCAGCTGAAAAATGCGAGTTAGAGCTGGTACAGAGCGGCCGTACGACCCCTGAGTGAGTTCAATCTTCCGATTGACGATAGTGAGAAGTCTGCATCTTGCGATATTCGGGTGTGGACTGGCTGATAAATAGCAGCAGGCAGATGGCCGAGATAAATTCGGTTATCTGTCTGTATCTATTTTGACGGTGGTTTGGTAAAATGGTGTGAATAGCGTAACTTTGTGGCGGATTTTGAATGATTTGCAATGATTGAATATCTCAGCGGCAAGGTTGCCGAGCTGACCCCCACCACCGTGATGGTGGATGTCAACGGGGTAGGCTATGAACTCAATATAACCCGTGACCACTATCTCAGCCGTCAATGATGGCACCTCTCTTGTGTCCGCGCAACCCCTACGGCAAGCCTTTGTGACTTCTCGGAAGCGTTGTCCGTTGCAAATTTAACAAACCTTTCGCAAACCGCCAAAAAAACTGATTTCGGAATAAATGTTGTCTGTGCCGTGATTTGTGTAAAAAAATGGCGAGTGTAACCAAAACGTAACTACAAATGTTTGCAAATTGAATTTAGATTCATTAACTTTGCGGTGTGTGGTTGCAATCACCGCATTATAATTTTTACCAACAACAAATCAAAATGAGACGAACAACAATCAGTAACCTCCGCCAATTCCTTTTGGCCTTGTTACTCCCGGCAGTGGCAATCGCTACCGGATTACAGTCCTGCAATGATGAGGGCCCCGGAATTCCGGCTGAAGAAAACGAAACGGCCAAATCTTTTGACAATCCGTTGATGCGTTCTCCGGAAGAAGCTCTTGATATCGCTCAGCGGGCGTATGAAGATTTTTATGGGGATGCGACACCATCCTCACGCGGCCGGTCAATAATTGACTGCAGCCGTCCTGTGGAGGTGGTACGCGGTGCACGTTCGCGCGGAGGGAACGCGGACACTCTACTTTATATCGTCAACTTTGTTGATGACCAAGGATTTGCAGTCATCGCTGCGCCTCGCGCCGCCGATGAATTGCTCGCCGTGACATCCCAAGGCCACTACTATCCGGAATCAGATTCGGATGCAGAATCAGTTCCAGGTTTCGATATGTGGATGGAAAATGCTAAAGCATATACTAATATTCTATATGATTCTATCAGAATTATTACTCCGATTAATCCGGATATACCAGGATTGCTTCAACAAAAAGAATGGGAAGATACAATTCAAAAATTAATTGCAGGGCCATATCTTAACGTAGCATGGGGACAAGGGTGTGGATTGCCAGTAAATATTCATTATTATCCAGAGGGGTATTATTTCCAAAATGGGTGGGCAGGATGTTCAACGGCGGCAATTGCTCAAGTGTGTGCATTTTATCAAGCACCTGATAAAATTGCGGTAAATCCAACACTTGGGGCTGAGGATTATTATTTGGATTGGAGTAAGATGATTTTTCACAAGATATATGCCCCAAATACATCGCTTTCATGGAAATGTGAGGATAGTTACGAAACTCATTTGATGATTGCGCAATTCTATAAAATCCTAGCGGTATGGACTAATGCTTCGCCTCATGGAGAAAGTGGTACAAGTACATTAACATCTAATGTCCTGCCAGTACTTCGCTATTTATTACCTGATAAAACAATTTATGAGTGGAAAGATTTAAAATTTACGAATGGTCCCGCTCAGAATGAATTATTTATTATGAGGGGGAAAAATGGTATTTCGGGGCATATGTGGCTTTGTGATGGATGGAAATACATAAATCGGATACATTATTTTGCCACACGTCCAAATTCTAATGCTAATTGGGAAATACAATCAGAAGAACGAATCTTGGAACAATTCTTGCATTATAATTGGGGTTGGGATGGCCAATATAATGGATGGTTTAATAATGCTGCAAATGCCATAATTTATCATAAGGATGGCACTTATTCGAACTATGAAGAATTAAAGTATTCAAAAATATCTTAACCTTTAGTGAGAAGATTGATATGATGAAAAGATACTTGATTTATTCGCTTTGTGGATGGAGTTTGTGCCTTCTCTGTGCCTCTTGTGAAGAGGATGGGCCTGGACCCGTTCCCGTTCCCAAAATGCCGTACAATGCCGGATGGGAGTCGCTCGAAGTGGATAGCGATGCCGGAGAGGTGTCTGTCGAACCCTTTGATGCTGCTATGGGAGAGAAGATGCCGATTGTGTTCATAAGGGAGAATGAACTATTGTCGGAAGGTTGTTTCCAGATGTTCGAGAACCATACGCACGATTGGAGTTTCGGGCTCAAAGGTCTGGATGTCGTGTCATATTGTTCGGAGTTGGGATATGACCAATATCCTGACTCACCCGACTTTTTTGTGGTGTATGAATGGGTGGAGGTGGCGAGCTTCCTGCCTACCCCCGGTTCTTCCAGCAAGGTCGTGGTGAGATATGACGAAAACACCTCATCAGAGCCGCGAGAGATGTTCATTCATTTTTACAATGGCAAATGGGGTTTCGTCAATGTACGTCAGGCGGCTGCTAAAGAGCAACAGTCATAATCAACTTGTAATCACAGGATGGGGCTACCGAAAAGGCCGATTCCTGAAAACCGCAGATAAAGCTTCGCCTGGAAAAATCCAGTGGCCATTTGACCGAATCAAGTTCCATTTTTATAAAGCGAGTGGATGCGTTTGGCGCATCCACTTGCTGTTTTTGTGGTGTATGGAGGATTGTTGAATTGCCGCAGAGGATGGTATGGGTTTGTGATATAGAGGAGAAAAACGTAACTTTGCGTTGAAATTTTCAGACAGATGCTATGATTGAATATCTCAGCGGCAAGGTCGCCGAACTGACCCCCACCACCGTTGTGGTGGATGTCAACGGGGTCGGCTATGAACTCAATATAACCCTGACCACTTTCTCATCGCTGGAACAGGCTGTCGGGGGGCAGCTCGGGGAGCGTCAGACCGCCGGACAGGCCAAGCTGTTTGTCCATGAGGTGATACGTGAGGACAGCTGGACGCTCTACGGTTTCGTCTCGAAACGGGAGCGCGAACTGTTCCGCGAGCTGATAGGGGTCTCGGGGGTAGGAAGCGCGTCGGCGCGGATGATTCTGTCGTCGATTTCGCCTGCCGAACTTGAGCAGGTGATAACCTCGGGGGATGAACGCAGGCTGAAGGCTGTGAAGGGGATTGGGGGGAAAACCGCCCAACGTATAATTGTAGACCTCCGTGACAAAATAAAACCCTCAGGGGATTCGTTATTAATTCAGTCGGGAACGCCCCGGTCGGATGTCTACGACGAGGCGTTGGCGGCTCTGGTCATGCTGGGCTTCGCAAAGCCCGCAAGCCAGAAAGTGCTTTCGAAACTGTTCAGCCAGGAACCGACCCTGAAGGTGGAGCAGGCGATAAAGAAAGCCCTTACGATGCTTTAACCTTAGGCCGGGCGGCTCTTCGGAAGGGGAGACGCGCCGCTGTCAATTGTTGTTAGTTACGAGTCTGAGTCACAAATCGATATACCGCAGGTCGCTATGGCTCCTCTGCACGTTGGTTGCAGTGGCCGTCTCTGCCGTGTTTGTCTTCGCCGGGACGCAAAGCCCGGCGGGAGGAACGGGTGGGAGCGCGATAACCCCTCCGCCCCCCTTCCCGGTGCTGCCGGAGCCTGCCAACCAGAATGACTCGATAATGATGCCCTTCCCGGTGCAGCAGACTGTCCCCGCCGACTACGAGCGTCTGATGGAGGACCAGTTCGCCGCCGACCTCTCCACCCCTTCCAACATCGTGACCGTCCCGGAATATGACCCGCAGACAGGTTACTATGTGATACGCACAAAGGTCGGGGACACCGAAATCACGACCCCTTTCATCCTCAACGAGAAGCAGTATAACGACTGGCAGTTTCGCAGGCAGCTCCAGGAGTATTACCAGGAGCGTAACCAGGCCCTGGCGGAGAACAAAGAGAAACAGCCGTTCAACATCTTCGATATGAATTTCGCCTACGGGCCGCTGGAGAAAATCTTCGGCCCGGGGGGCGTGTCGCTCAAGACCCAGGGTTCGGTGCAGATAAAGATGGGCATCAATTCCAACAAGAGTGACAACCCGTCGCTCCCCATCAAGTCGCGCCGCAAGACCTACTTCGACTTTGACCAGAAGATACAGGCCACCATCGCCGCGTCGGTCGGTGACCGTATGAACTTCAACATGACCTACAACACCGACGCGACTTTTGATTTCGACTCGAAGAACATCAAGCTCGCCTATGAGGGGAAGGAGGATGACATCGTGAAGTCGATAGAGGCGGGAAATGTCTCTATGACCACCGGGTCGTCGCTCATACGAGGGTCGACGGCCTTGTTCGGTGTGAAGTCGAAGCTGCAGTTCGGCAAGTTCACGGTGACAGCCCTGCTGTCGCAGCAGAACTCCGAGTCGAAGACCGTTAACACCAAGGGTGGCTCACAGGCCACCGACTTCTCGGTCAACGCCGACCAGTATGACCAGAACCGCCACTTCTTCCTTGCCAATTACTTTTACCGCAATTATGACCAGTTCGCCGCCCGTCTGCCGTTGGTGGCCTCGGGGGTGAACATTACCCGTGTGGAGGTGTGGGTCACAAACAAGGGGGGCAAATATGAGCAGTCGCGCAACATCGTGGCTTTCGCCGACCTGGCCGAGGGTGACCCCGCCGGGCTGAACAATCCCTATTGGTCGGTGAATCCGTCGGTGCCTGTCCCCTGCAACCAGTCAAACAACCTGCTTGATGTAATCAAGACCGAATACCCGGGGGCGCGCTCAATCAACACCGTCACCCAGGCGCTTGAACCGCTTCGCGCTTTCGGAATCGAGGGCGGACGCGACTATGAGAAGGTGGAGTCGGCCCGTCTGCTCAACTCTTCGGAGTACACCCTTAACACCACCCTGGGTTACATCTCGCTCAAAGCTCAGCTCAACTCCGACGATGTTCTCGGCGTGGCTTTCGAGTACACCTACAACGGTCAGGTCTACCAGGTCGGTGAGTTTTCTTCAGACATCACGACCACCTCGGAGTCGCTCTATGTGAAGATGCTGAAATCCACCACTGTCGACCCGAAGCTGCCGATATGGCGGTTGATGATGAAGAATGTCTACTCGCTGGGAGCATACCAGGTACAGAAACAGAACTTCAAGCTCCAGATCAAATATCTCTCCGACACCACAGGTACGCTCATCAATTACCTGCCGATACCCTCGATGTCAAACACTCCGCTGTTGCAGGTGATGAACCTCGACCGTATCGACTCCAACGAGCAGTCAAACCCCGACGGTTTCTTTGACTTCATCGAGGGTTACACGATTATCCCCTCCAACGGCAAGGTGATTTTCCCGGTGGCCGAGCCTTTCGGCGCCCACCTCGAGAAGAAAATCAATGACCCGGTGCTGGCCGAGAAATATGTCTACAAGGAGCTGTATGACTCCACCCTTGTGATCGCCCGTCAGTTCGCCGACAAGAACAAGTTCGTGCTGGCAGGTTCCTATCAGGCTTCTTCCGGCTCGCAGATTCGTCTGAACGCGATGAATGTGCCGCGCGGATCGGTGATTGTGATGGCAGGCGGTGTGCAGCTCGTCGAGAACTCCGATTACACGGTCGACTATTCGATGGGTATCGTGACAATCACCAACCAGAGCATCATCGACTCGGGGCAGAGTGTCTCGGTGACCCTTGAGAACCAGTCGCTGTTCTCGACCCAGAGGAAGACCTTGCTGGGCCTTGACATGCAATATGCCTTCAACAAGGATTTCAATATCGGGGCTACCCTTCTTCATTTCTCCGAGAAGGCCCTGACGGAGAAGGTGAACATCGGCGACGAGGTAATCAACAATTCGATGTTCGGCTTCAATGTCAACTACAACACCCGGTTCATGTGGCTGACAAATCTTCTCAACAAGATTCCGACCGTCAACGCCACAGCTCCCTCGACCCTCAGTCTTACCGCCGAATACGCCCTGCTGATGCCCCACGGCCAGAAGAGCGGTTCAAACAAAGGCAGCTCCTATGTCGATGACTTCGAGTCGTCGCAGACCGGCATAGACCTCCGTTCCCCTTATTCATGGTTCCTCGCCTCCACCCCCTATGACAGCGGTAAGGACGCGCTTTTCCCTGAGGCCGCCCTCTCCAACGACCCGGCCTATGGTATGAACCGCGCGTTGATCAACTGGTATTACATCGACCGTATGTTCACCGACCGCAACTCCTCGCTGGCTCCGGGTTATATACGCAACGACCTCGTGCAGCTCTCCAACCCTTATGTCCGCGAAGTGACTTCCCAGGAAATCTTCCCCGGACGTGAGCTGACCTACGGCGAATCGGCCACAGTGCAGACCCTCAACCTTTCATTCTATCCCACGGAGCGCGGTCCCTACAATCTCGATGCCACCAATATCGACGAGGAGGGAAATCTGCTCAATCCCGAGAAACGATGGGGTGGTATCATGCGCAAGATGGACAACACCAACTTCGAGCAATCGAATATCGAATATGTCCAGTTCTGGATGATGAACCCGTTCCTTGATCCTGACAACCCCAACTATGACGGCGGTGACCTCTATTTCAATTTCGGTGAAATCTCGGAGGATATCCTCAAAGACGGGCTGAAATCATATGAGAACGGTATTCCGGTAGACGGTAACAACGAGTGGCTGGAGACCACTGTCTGGGGACGTGTCTCCCGTCAGAACTCACTGACATATGCCTTCGACACCAACAACGGCTCGCGACTGATGCAGGATGTCGGTCTTGACGGACTGCGCAATGACGACGAGTTCGGATTTGACACATATTCGTCGTTCCTCGACAGGCTGCGTCAGCGTCTCTCGCCGACGGCCCTCGACCGGATGCAGAACGACATGTTCTCGCCGTTCAATGACCCGGCTCAGGACAACTATCATTTCTTCCGGGGATATGACTACGACGAGCAGCGTCTCTCGATTCTGGAGCGTTACAAGCGTTACAACGGTGTGGAAGGGAACTCGCTTCCTCCCGAGGATGCTTCCGACCCCCTTTATCAGAGTTCCAGGTCTGTGCCTGATGTCGAGGACATAAACCAGGACAACACTCTTAACGAATATGAGCGTTATTTCCAGTATCGCGTCTCCATACGTCCCGAAGACCTTGTGGTCGGTAAGAACTATATTTCCGACAAGCAGGTCTCCACGGTCTACACCCGCGACGGCCAGACCCAGACTGTGGAGTGGTATCAGTTCAAGATACCTCTGAGCCAGTATGAGAAGAAGGTCGGTTCGATCAACGACTTCTCCACCATACGTTTCGCCCGTATGTTCATGACAGGCTTCAAGCAGGTCACTCACCTGCGTTTCGCGACGCTGGAGCTTGTCCGTGGGGAATGGCGCAACTATGACTTCAATCTCAACAACCGTGGCGATGCTCCCGCCGAAGGACAGATGGATGTGTCGGTGGTCAACATCGAGGAGAACGCCGACCGTGAGCCGGTCAACTATGTGCTTCCTCCCGGCGTGACCCGTATCGTCGATCCGGGGCAGTCGCAGGCTGTGCAGCTCAACGAGCAGTCCATGTCGATGAAGGTGACAGGGCTGAAGGCGGGGGACGGACGCGGTGTCTACCGCGACACCCAGCAGGACCTGCGCAACTACAAGCGTCTCCAGATGTGGGTGCATGCCGAGAGCCTGATTGATGATGTCACCAATCTGAAATCAGGTGAACTGTCTGTGTTCGTGCGTCTGGGCACGGATGTCAAGGCCAACTATTACGAGTATGAGATACCGTTGGTATTGACCCCTCACGGAAACTACAACAACTGGCTTGAAAGTGACCGTCAGAAGGTATGGCCCAGCCAGAACTTCCTTGACCTTAATCTCCAGAATCTTGTCAACCTCAAAAAGGAGCGTAACCGCGCCAAGGAGGAGGCCGGCAGCGGTATCGGATATGCCACCGTCTACACCGGCCGTGACCCTGACAATGAGCGTAACTCCATGGCCGTGAAGGGTAATCCCTCGCTGAGCGATGTCAGGGTGATTCTGATTGGTGTGCGCAACAACTCCAACACGGTCAAGGATGGTATCGTGTGGGTCAACGAGCTTAAAGTCACCGACTTCGATGAGGCCGGTGGATGGGCCGCGAAAGCAAATGTCAACCTCGGGCTGTCGGATGTGGCGACCCTGAATTTCGGTGCGCATGTCGAGACCGCCGGTTTCGGTTCGGTCGATCAGGGTCTGAATGAACGCCGGATGGATGACTATCAGCAATACAACATCGCCGTGCAGACCGATTTGGGCCGTTTCCTTCCGGAGAAGGCCAAGCTCCGCGCACCGATATATTACTCATATTCGACTGAGAAGACAACCCCGAAATACAATCCTCTCGATCAGGATGTGCTGCTCAAGGATGCCCTCGACGACGCGCCAGACAAGCATGCCCGTGATTCGATTTCGGCGTATGCCGTGGAGCGTTCCACTATCCAGAGCTTCTCTTTGTCAGGATTGAAATTCGATGTCACCAGCGCGAAGCCGATGCCATGGGATCCGTCTAACTTCACTGTCAACTTCTCTTTCAACAAGCAGTCGAAGAATGACCCCACGACCGAGTATGAGTACACCAACGACTACCGTGGTTCGCTGGCCTACAATTATTCCCCGATGATCAAGGGGCTTAAGCCTTTCGGCTGGATAAAGTCGAAGAACAAGAATGTGAAGTTCTTCAAGGACTGGGAACTGAATTACCTCCCCAACACGATTTCGTTCCTGACCAATATGTCGCGCTACTATTACGAGATGCAGACCCGGTCGGAACTTGACGACACATTCCAGTTGCCTGTGTCGGTTAGCAAGAATTTCCTTTGGGACCGTCAGTTCCAGCTGACCTGGAACCTCACCAAGTCGATTTCGCTGTCGTTCAACTCCAATACCTCGGCTCGTATCGAGGAGACGGTCGGAGCGGTCAACAAGAAACTGTTCCCCGACGAGTACAAGCAGTGGAAAGACACGGTGTGGAGCTCGATTTTGTCGCTCGGTACCCCTTGGGCTTACAACCAGAGTTTCGTGGCCACATACCGCGCGCCGTTCAACCGTATCCCTGTGCTCGACTTTCTTACTGGTAATTTTTCATATAACTCCACATACCGTTGGGACCGTGGAGCTGAAATCGACGGCTATTCAACCGGTAATAAAATTGCCAACCAGTCGTCGATGAGTGTTGACGGGCGTGTCAATTTCGAGAGCCTTTACAACAAGATTCCTTTTGTCAAGGATGTCCACAAACGGTTCAATAATGTCGGCAAGAAGACAGTGGAGCGCAAACCAAAGAAATTTGAGCGCACCTACCGCCTGCAGCCTGACACGACCTTCACCATCAAGCATAACCTGCGTACGAAGAAGATTCGTATAAAGGGTGAGAATGTCAACACCAAGGAGCCGTTTGTGTTCAAGCACAGGATTGTCGACATGAACACTGTGGAGATTCTTACCCCGGCTGATGCCAACATCAAATTCACCATCGAGGAGATGCTCAAGGATGAAAAATCGGTGTGGCGCGAGATAGGGGAGTACGCCCTGCGGTTTGTGATGAGTCCGCGCTCGGCATCAGTAAGGTGGAAACGGACAAACACGATGTCAATACCTCTCTTCCGCAACGACATCGGCGACATATTCGGCCAGTCGACAGGCTATGGCGCGATGTCGCCCGGTCTTGACTTCGCTTTCGGTTTCGCCGGTGAGGATTACATCTACAAGGCAAAAGACCGCGGATGGCTCATCACCGACGACGGCCAGACGTCTCCGGCTATTATATCGCGCACTAATGAGCTTAATCTGGAGTTCCAGCTTGAGTTTGTCAAGGGGTTGAAACTGCAGCTCACGATGAACCGTACCGACAACCGCACCCGCCAGATTCAGTTCATGTATCCCGACATGCCTGTCACCTTCTCCGGCTCATACACCAAGACGCATTGCGCGATCGGAACCGCGCTCGGTTCGTCGAACGCCGAGGATGGGTATTACAGTCCCGCATTCCAGAAAATGATAGACAACATACCTATCATTGCCGAACGATACAATTCGCTTTACAACGGGGTAAGATATCCCGGCGGTGGCTTCATGACTGACAATCCTCTTGTCGGCCAGCCGTTCAACCCGTCCAATGGCACGGTCTCCCAGACCTCGTCGGATGTGCTTGTCCCGGCATTCATTTCGGCTTATACCGGAACCAACCCCCGCACCCAGTATCTCAATCCCTTCCCTGATTTCTCAGCTGTGTTGCCCAACTGGCGTCTGACCTATGACGGGCTTATCAATCTCGGGAATATGAAGAGATGGTTCAAGAACTTGTCGTTGAGCCATGCCTACCAGTGTACCTATTCGGTTGGCTCATATTCCTCATATCTCAACTGGCTGACTGTTGACGGCAATCTTGGCTTCATGCTCGACACCAACACAGGTATGCCGGTGCCCTCTTCTCCATACAATATCTCCACTGTGTCGATAACAGAGCGTTTCGCGCCGCTGATTGGAGTGAATGGCACATTGAAGAATGACCTGCAGTTCAACGTTGAGTGGAAAGACCAGCGCACGCTGACTCTCAACACATCTGCCGGACAGGTGGTGGAGGCTACTTCCCGTGGGCTGACCATAGGGGCAGGCTATAAGATTGTGGGATTCAATTCCGTCTTGAAGATGCGCGGTTCGCAGTCGGGGGTCAGCAATGACCTTACTCTGAAGGCCGACTTCTCTCTCCAGAACACCCAGGCGCTGATTCGCCGCATCGAGACCAATTACACCCAGGCCACTTCCGGAACCCGTACCCTGACCATTAACTTCAACGCCCAGTATATCCTCTCCCGCAAACTGACCCTCGGGGCTTACTTCGACCATCAGGTCAACACCCCCTTGGTGAGCAACGCCGCCTATCCCACCACCAACTCCTCTTACGGCCTTTCCCTCAACCTGAATCTCTCCCGTTGACAGAGGTTAGTAAGGTTACCAAACACCGTGAGGAACAACCTCATCATCTCCCTCTCGACTAATTCCTATCCTGACAAATCTACCACAATCAATCTGACAACCTCCATAAAGCCCTGTTTGAAGACCGAAGAATTTTCTCAAAAAAAATTGCGGGGAAATTTGGTTTATAAAATAAAGTTGTTTAACTTTGCGTCGAATTAGAGCGGTAATCGCGAGTGCCGCTCTTTTTCAGGAATGAATGGTTTATAAAATAAACCGATTTAAAAACCATAAACAAATTATATCTATGGAAGATAAAAGGATTTCCGAGAAAGAGAGCCTTGAAATCATCACCGAGATGATTTCAAGGACAAAAGACCGTTATATCGGTGACGGCAACATCCTGCTGCTGTGGGGGTACTTGACCGTGGTGATGACGGCTGTCATATGGGGCTTGTTGGCTCTGACCCACAATGGGGTTTGGAACTGGCTGTGGTTCGTCATATGGATTGTAGGTGGGATAGCCACCCCGATTATGGCACGAAAAAATCAACGCAGAAACGGAATGAAAAGCTATTCAGACAAAATCAGTTCATCAATCTGGTCTATTGTCGGATATTCAGGCATAGTCTCCACGCTATGTTGTCTCGGATTCCTGTTGTTAAAAGGGATTGATTGCTGGAGTATGATGTTTGCATTCGCACTCATTATAGTACCATTCGCAGAGATGGCTCAGGGAATCGTGGTTCGCGAGAAGTCATTCCTGATTGGCGGCGGAATCGGATTGTTGACAGGCATTTTCACCGTGTGCTGTATCGCAGGTGGCGTACCGCTGCATGCCAACTGGTTTCTGCCCTTGTTTATGGTGGCATTCATCTTTATGATGGTTGTCCCCGGCCATGTCCTGAACTCTAAAAGTAAACGGCAATGAAAGAATTGAATCCGCTTTTGCATTCACAGTTGCGACTTGCGGTGATGTCAATTCTTATGAATGTTGAGGAGGCAGATTTTGTCTATATCAGACAAAAGACCGAATCGACCGCAGGAAACTTGAGTGTGCAGCTTGACAAACTATCTTCGGCGGGGTATATTACGGTGGAGAAAGGGTTTGTCGGGAAAAAGCCCCGAACAGCCTGCCGTGTCACCGAGAAAGGAAAACAGGCTTTTGAGGAGTATGTCGATGTTCTGAGACAATATATCGGGTTGTAACCCCTTAAAAATAAAGGTTGCCTCTCTGAAATATGAGGGGCAGCCTTTTGTTGTCCGGCTCGATTACCTATTGAAGGTTGAAGAGGCGGCGTGTGTTAGCGGTTGTTTTTGAGGCGACCTCTTCGACAGGGATGGAGAGGGATGTGGCGACTGCATTGGCGATTGCCGGGAGGTAGGCCGACTGGTTACGCCGTCCGCGGAACGGTACGGGGGCGAGATAGGGGGAGTCGGTCTCCAGGAGGATACGGTCTATGCCGATTGAAGGCAATACGGATGGCAATGTTGAATTTTTGAATGTCAGGATGCCGTTTATGCCGAAATGGAAGTCGCCGGTTTCACGGATGCGGGCGACATCCTCGACAGTTCCGCCGAAGCTGTGAAATACCCCCTGCGGTATGGCGGCCAAACCTCGCAGTACCTCCAGTGTTTCGTCAAGTCCGTCGCGGCAATGGATTATTATCGGCAGGTGGTGGCGCAACGCTATGCGGCATTGCCTGTCGAAGGCCTGCATCTGGCGTTCGCGGTTTTCAGGCTCCCAGTATAGGTCTATGCCGATTTCTCCGACCGCGTGGTAAAGTCCCGGGTTCTCATCTATCTCCCTCTCGATGATGTCGATGGACGCATCGGGATTGTCGGTGAGTTCGGTTGGATGCAACCCCATCGCCATCGAGATTTTTCCGGGGAATCGGGCAGCGAGACGTTTCATCGGCTCGATTTCATTGAGAGCATTGGCGGGAAACACCATATGGCAGACCCCGGCATGCAAGGCTCTCTCCACCGCCTCTTCCCCTCCTTGCGGAGTTGGAGCCGGAGGGGGAAGGATTACCCCCTTTTTGGGGTGGCGGGGTTGCTCCTCGGTCAGAAAGTCGTCGCAATAGAGATGGGTGTGGCTGTCGATCAGTTCCATAAAAAAACTCCTTGAATCGGGTTATCTGAACTGGTTGATTTCGGGCATATAGTCGAAACCGGCCTCTTTGAGCTTCTCCTCCAGCTCCTCGCGATTGAGGTTGAGGTCATCGCAAAGGCTGTCGAGGTTGTCGTAACGGTCGCGGAGTTTCATATTGACCCAGCTCAGGAGCATAAACGGGTCTTTGGGCATATCTTCCATAACAGTCGTCGTTTCAATCGCGCCCAATCTCGGAACGCACCCGCAAAGTTACAAAAAATAATCAATAGCATAAGATGTTGGTTGCGTTCTCTGAGTTGATGTTGATTATTGGGTTCTCACATTGACGAAAAGAGATGTTAAAACCAATCTTATTTTTGAACTGAAATAGTTTTTTCTTGATTATAATTTTGATAATAGGCGAGTAGTGAGTATCTTTGTCGTCAAAGATGATTGTTTATGGGCAGTGTATTGAAAATCACAAAAAAGTGTGTTGGTGTTTCTTCCCGGTCATATTCATTGGCTAAGCAGAAATGCTGGCATTCTGTGGCTAATGGGCAAAATCCTCCGGCTCCCCGCAAGTTATGTTATGGGGAAAGGGTTATTGTCTCTAAATACTGCCATTTTGAAGAATCCGCTTTATTCATTAAATGAGGCATATCCTTACAAAAGATTTCAGATATGTTCAGAAAGAGCCATCCCGGGATGGCTCTTTCGATGTTTGTCATACCTATGTCTTTTTCATAGCATTTACAGACAGGAAGTCAGGGAAAGCGTGTCGTATTAAATATGTTTCACGAGCTGAGAAAATCGGTGAGGTATTCGCGATAAAGTTTTATGCCAGTCGTGACAGAAAAAGTATACACGACAAATACAGTCTTGCCCATAAACAATTAAGCTACAAGGCCGTCATCTCTATTTTTGATAGATGTCTGGAAATAATAGCGGAGTGTATCATGGAATATTCTGAATCATCATTCGTCTTTAAGGGCGCGGAGGCCTATGACCCACGCACGAAAAAATGGGAAGATGAAAAGGAAAACCAAAGATTCAGGATATATCGTAGTTATTTGAGCAAAAAGATAGGAACAAAACAATTTTCTCATTTTCATTTCCCTGATAATAGTATCTATCTTTTGGTAAAACGTGATGGTGAGGACGATGTGGTAAAGAAAGACCGCCTGATGGCGATGTTGATGCATCGCTTTATGCCAGATAATGATTGATATATTGTTGATCTCATACAAAATACCTGTTGGCAAATTGCGCAGGAGGGTGTTTGAGCGGTTGTCGGGGTGGTTGAGGTGAAAAAAGTGGGGGATGGAGATGGGGGATTGGGGGAATTTGAGTAATTTTGTGGATTATGTTTGACAAGGAATATTATTCGGAGATAATTGAGAAGGCGATTGCTGAAATTGATTACGGGAAAGGCCCCAGGGGGCTGTTCCTGCCGGTGGAATATACTCTCGAAGGGGGTGGCAAGCGGCTCCGGCCGATGCTGTTGCTCGCTACCTGCGAGGCATTGGGCCGTGAGCCTGAGAAGGCAATCAACCAGGCGGTCGGTATCGAGATGTTCCATAACTTCACACTGTTGCATGACGATGTGATGGACAAGGCTGAGGTGAGGCGTGGCCGTCCGACGGTTCACCGTCGTTGGAATGAGTCGGTCGCCATCCTTTCGGGTGACGCGATGCTGACGATGGCCACTCAGCTCGTTGTCAAATGTACTGACATATATACGGCTGACTGCATGGCTGAAATCCTCGACCTGTTCAACACCACGGCCATGGAGGTGTATGCCGGTCAGCAACTCGACATGGAGTTTGAGAGCCGCCGCGACGTTACGGTCGAGGAGTATATCGAGATGATCAGACTGAAAACCTCGGTGCTGCTTGCCTGCGCCTGCAAGATGGGAGCGTTGATGGCCAGGGCATCGGAAAAGGATGCTGATGCCATGTATCGTTATGGCGAACTGCTCGGACTTGCTTTCCAGCTTCAGGATGACAACCTCGACACATACGGAGACCCGGCGCTTTTCGGCAAGGAAATCGGTGGCGACATCATAAACGAGAAGAAGACCTGGCTCTGGATTAACGCCATGAACCGTGAGCCGAAACGGCTTCAGAGGGTTCTTGACCAGAAGCTGACAGATTACCTCAAGATTCGTGAGGTAAGGAAGATTTATGATGACCTTAACCTCAAGGAGGAGGCCCAGACCCTCATCGAACGTTATGCCAACGAGGCTGTCGAAGCCTTGGCAGATGTTGATATGACCCCTGAGGCACGCGACTTCTTCACTTCGCTTGCATTGAAATCCGCCGCCCGCAGCCATTAATCGGACGGCTCTCACAGAAAGGAGAACAGGAGAATCACATATGGAGGATTACCTCTCGAAACTCAACAGCCAGCAACGCGAGGCGGTCGAATATCTCGACGGCCCCCAGCTTGTCATAGCCGGGGCCGGTTCGGGCAAGACGCGTGTGCTGACTTACAAGATAGTCCATCTGCTTACCAAGGAGTATGAGCCTTGGAGGCTGATGGCCCTCACTTTCACCAACAAGGCCGCCAGCGAGATGCGCGAGCGTATCAAGCAGCTTGTCGGGGAGCAGGTGGCAGGGAAGCTATGGATGGGGACGTTCCATTCCATCTTCTCACGCATATTGCGCCAGAATGCCGACAAGCTCGGGTTCAGCCCATCATTCACTATCTATGACTCGGATGACTCGCGCGCGCTTATAAAATCTATCATCAAGGATATGGATCTTGATGACAAGGTTTACAAGCCCAATGTGGTTCAGAACGCCATATCCATGGCGAAAAACGCCCTGATAAGCCCGTCGCAGTATCGTGTCGACCGGGAGCTTATGGAGGCTGACCGCAGGGCGAAACGCGGACAGCTTGTGGATATCTATTCCACTTACCGCCATCGCTGCCATGTCGCGGGAGCCATGGACTTCGATGATCTGCTCTATTACACCAATGTCCTTTTCAGGGATTACCCAGAAGTATGCCGCCATTACAGCGAGTATTTCAGGTATGTGCTTGTCGACGAGTATCAGGACACCAATTTCGCCCAGCATTGCATCGTGTCACAGCTGTGCAAAGGGAGCCGCAACCTGACGATGGTAGGGGATGACGCACAGAGCATCTACTCGTTCCGAGGGGCGAATATCCGCAATATCCTCAACCTGAAAAAGGCCTATCCCGACCTGAAGATTTTCAAGCTCGAGCAGAACTACCGTTCGACCCGCAACATCGTGGCTGCCGCCAATTCGCTGATAGACAAGAATTCCGAGCAGATACGCAAGGAGGTGTTCTCGGAGAATGATTTTGGCACCAAAATCGAGGTATGCCGCTGTTACAGCGATTTCGACGAGGCATCGCTTGTCGCCGACCGTATCGCCCGGTTGCAGATGAAGAACCACGACGGGCTGAATGACTTCGCCATCCTTTACCGAACGAATGCCCAGAGCCGTCGCTTCGAGGAATCGTTGCGCAAGCGCCGCCTGTCATACCGTATCTATGGCGGCCTGTCATTCTATCAGCGAAAGGAGGTGAAGGATGCCATCGCATATTTCCGTCTCGCCACCAATCCTAATGATGACGAAGCCCTGCGTCGTGTCATCAACTATCCGGCACGAGGAATCGGCGACACCACAGTCAAAAAGCTTGTCCACGCCGCAATCGAGCGTGGGATAAGCATATGGGGGGTGTTGAATGACCCTGCCGACCTGAATGTCAACAACGGTACCAAGAAGAAACTTGACGGTTTCCGTGAACTTATAGCGGAGTTCAACCGCCTGAATGCCTCCGGAGAGGATGCCGCCCAGCTGACACGGTCGATATATATGAAGACCCGGCTGCTGACCTCGCTGATTTCAGACAATACCCCCGAAAGTGTCTCGCAGCAGGAGAACCTGATGGAGATGCAGAAGAATGTTGAGGAGTTCGTGGCGGAGAGAATCGAGGAGGGGAATCCGGCTACCTCTATGACCGATTTCCTCGCCGAGGTCTCCCTCGCCACCGACCAGGATGAGAAGGACACCTCGAAAGACCGGGTGACCCTGATGACCGTCCATGCCGCGAAAGGACTGGAGTTCAAGAATGTGATTGTCGTCGGTGTGGAGGAGGAGCTGTTCCCCTCAGCCATGTCTTGCGACTCGTTGCAGGCCATCGAGGAGGAGAGACGACTCCTGTATGTCGCAATCACCCGCGCAAAGGAGTTCTGTATGTTGTCATATGCTTCCTCTCGTTACCGTAACGGACAGACAATGGTCACCCGTCCGTCGCGTTTCCTGCGAGACATCGATCCGCAATACCTGAAGATGATTCAGGGTTCAGACCTCGATGACGCGCCCAGAGGTGTCAATCCCCTTGAAAACTACCGGGCGTCATATCACAGTTCCGGCTCTGCAAGCGGGCTGTTCAATCCTCCGCGTCGTCCGGCTTATGCCGCTTCCAAAGGTGAGGGGGCAAGTGCGTCGTGGCTCGAAAAGTCGCGCCGGAAGCTTGAGGAGACTGTCGCATCAAAGAATACTCCCGGCGACTTGACCGATGCCGACTTCACCCTCCACGATGTGTCGGAGCTTTACGGCGGCATGAAAATCATCCACGGCAGGTTTGGCCACGGAACCATAGAGGATATTGACGACAACGCGGCGGGAGCCAAGATAACTGTCACATTCACCGGAGCGGAGCGCAAGATACTTCTGCTCAAGTTCGCCCGTTTCAAAATATTATCTGATTGAAAAATGGATATCCAGACACCATACTACATAGTCTACGAAGAGAAATTGCGCCACAATCTCTCGCTGATTTCCGATGTGGCCCGTGAAGCGGGGGTGGAAATCATAATGGCATTCAAGGCCAACGCATTGTGGCGAACCTTCGGTGTGATGAGGGAATACGGGGTGAAGTTCACCGCCTCGTCGTTGAATGAGTTGCGTCTCGGCAACGAGGAACTGGGGTGTCTCGGCCATTCCTATTGTCCGGCCTACACCCCCGCCACAATAGGAGAGTATCTTGAAAGAAGCAGCCATCTGACTTTCAACTCCCTTAGCCAGTTTGCCCGTTACAAAGAGGCTGTCGAGGATTTCAATGAGAGCCGTAAGGCTGACAATCGTCGTGTCTCCCCCGGATTGCGCGTCAATCCGCGCTGTTCGGTGATAGAGACCGACATTTATACCCCCGCCCTTCCCGGAAGCCGTTTCGGAGTCACCGCCGACCAGATCGGTGACAGGTTGCCCGACGGGATAGAAGGACTCCATTTCCATCAGCTTTGCGAGTCATCGAGCTATGACCTGGAGAAGGTGCTGGCTGCTTTTGAGGAGCAGTTCGGCAAATATCTCCCGCAGGTGAAATGGGTGAACATGGGAGGTGGCCATCTGATGACCCGCGAGGGATATGACACGGCTCATCTTGTCAGACTCCTGAAGGATTTCCGTGAGCGCCATCCCTGGCTGACGGTAATACTCGAACCGGGAAGCGCCTTTACCTGGCGCACCGGCGATTTGATAACCTCGGTCGTTGATGTGGTTGAAAATCAAGGTATAAAGACCGCGATAATAGACGCATCCTTTGCCTGCCATATGCCTGACACCCTCGAGATGCCTTATCAGCCCGCTATCACAGGCAGCCTCCACGAAGGGGGATACACCTACCGTCTTGGAGGCAACTCATGCCTCAGCGGCGACTATATGGGTGACTGGCATTTCGACCATCCTTTGCAGGAGGGTGAGAAGCTTGTGCTTGAGGATATGAACCATTACACAACCGTGAAGACAAACATGTTCAACGGCATATCC
Organism: uncultured Porphyromonadaceae bacterium; assembly: GCA_900548705.1. Taxonomy (GTDB): domain Bacteria; phylum Bacteroidota; class Bacteroidia; order Bacteroidales; family Muribaculaceae; genus UBA7173. The sequence goes on from URLF01000005.1 coordinate 24,350, forward strand.
CACCCGGCGATGGTGTTCCGTCATCTCGATGGTTCGGTCGAGACCCTGAGGGAATTTACCTATGCCGACTATAAGAACCGGATGGACTGACCTAAACAACTGGCCCATGACTGAGAAAAATGTGACATATTCCGTTATCGTGCCGGTCTACAACAGGCCGGCGGAGGTGGAGGAACTGCTTGACAGTCTGCTCAGGCAGACAGCCCGCAACTTTGAGGTGATAATCGTGGAGGATGGCTCCACGGTTCCCTGCGGCGACATTGTGGATAAATATGTGGCCAAAGGGTTGAATGCCCGGTATTTCCCGAAAGGGAACGAAGGACGCTCCATCGCCCGCAATTATGGCCTGGAAAGAGCTTCGGGAGAGTATTTCATATTTTTCGATTCGGACTGTGTCATACCTGCCGATTATTTCTCAAAGCTCGACAAATTCAGTAAGTCAACCCCATACGACGCTTTCGGAGGTCCGGATGCCGCCGACAGCTCCTTCACGACAACCCAGAAAGCCATAAATTTCGCGATGACCTCATTCCTTACCACCGGCGGTATACGCGGCGGCAGGGTCAGCCTTGAGAAATTCACACCGCGCACATTCAATATGGGTTTCTCGCGTGAGGTTTATGATAAGGTCGGAGGTTTCAGGGAGATGTTCTCCGAGGATATAGACATGTCGACACGCATCAGGCTTGCCGGATTCACAATCGGCCTTTATCCCGACCTGCCTGTCTATCATAAACGGCGTGTTGACTTCAGGAAATTCTTCCGCCAGGTATATGTCTTCGGTATGTCGCGTATTACCTTAAAACTGCTCTATCCCGACTCGATGAAGCTTGTCCACTGGCTTCCGGCTGTTTTTGTGATTGGAGTGGTGGCCATGGTTCTTCTGGCAATATTCGTCAGTCCTTGGTGGCTTGCCCCGTTGGCGGTATATCTCTTTATGATCTGGCAGACGGCGTTGGTTTCCACCTCTTCCCCCGTCATCGCCTTCAAGGCGATACCTGCATCACTGATACAGTTGGGTGGCTATGGTTGCGGATTCCTCAAGGCTTATTTCACAAAGATAATATGCCGCCGGGGACGAGACGAGTCGGAGGAGATAGAGATGAGAAGAGGAAAATAAACAATCCACGACAGGCATATGGACGAGCTTTCATTGTTGAACGATTTCGATGCGATATTCGACTCCGGAGGTGATTATCTGCCGGAGTCCAAACCCGCGGAAAAGGAGAAGGATGAAAAACCGGCATCCTCCAAAGGGGTCGGAGTGATGATTCACGACCTCACTGATGACGAGAAACCTCGCGAGAAAGCTCTCAAGCAGGGGATGGAATCTTTGTCAGATGTGGAGTTGCTGGCTCTGCTTCTCGGTTCAGGAATCCCGGGGAAATCGGTGCTTGACCTCAGCCGTGAGATACTGAAAGACAATGACAACCGGCTTGCTTATCTGTCGAGGAAGTCAATCCCTGAGCTGGTCAGGAAATACAAGGGAATGGGTGTGGCCAAGGCCACGCTGCTTGTGGCGGCGATGACATTCGGAGCGCGCACACAGGCCGACCTCCAGATAAAAGACCCCCAGATGGCATCCTCCGAGGCGGTGTATTCCTATATGCGTGGAAGGCTCGAACGGCTCAACAACGAGGAGTTCTGGATTCTTCATCTCAGCCGTGCCAACCGTCTGCAGTCGGTAGAGCAGATAAGCAAAGGAGGACAGTCACAGACTTCGGTGGATGTGAAACTGATTGCCAAGAGTGTCATAGACCGCTTGTCGGCCGGAGTCATTCTCTGTCATAATCATCCATCCGGGAATCTTATGCCGAGCGGAGCCGACGACTCACTGACCCGGCGCATCGTCGAGGTATGCAAGATAATAGATGTCCCGGTGCTTGACCACCTGATAATCGGCCCGTCGGGCTACTATTCCTATCGCGACAAAGGTCGTCTGTAAACGAATTCAACTATCATCCCGCTATAACTCCCAGGATTTATGAGTAAAATAGATGAACGGACATATGGTCTGATTGGTTTCCCCCTGATTCATTCCTTTTCGAAGACCTTCTTCAACCAGAAGTTTCAGGCCGAGGGAATCAACGCACGTTACGAGAATTTCGAGATAGCTTCGATAGATTTATTTCCCGGACTGCTTGAGGACACACCATCCCTTGCCGGCATGAATGTGACCATTCCCTACAAGGAGAAGGTGATTCCTTATCTCGATGACATTGATCCGCTGGCCGCGAGGGCCGGGGCGGTGAATGTCATCAAGATTGTGGCTGACCGCAAGGGGAAACTCCTTGAGAACAAACGCCTGGTGGGATTCAACAGTGATGTGGCCGGATTTACCGATTCGATACGTCCGCTGATTACCGACAGCCGCCATCGCGCGTTGGTGCTCGGCACCGGCGGTGCGGCCAAGGCAGTGTGTGTCGGGCTTGATATGCTCGATGTCGAGGCGCAGCTTGTCTCGCGGACAGCTCGTCCGGGAGTGCTGACATACGCCGACCTCACTCCGGAGATTATGGCTCAGTACAAGGTGATTGTCAACACGACGCCTCTGGGAATGTATCCTCATGTCGATGAGGCTCCCGATATCCCCTATGAGTGTCTCGGGCCTGACCATCTCTGTTACGACCTGCTTTATAACCCGGATGTGACCCTCTTCATGAAAAAGGCACAGGCTCAGGGCGCGGAGGTGAAAAACGGACTTGAGATGTTGCTCCTGCAGGCGTTCCTCTCCTGGGAAATCTGGAACAGCTGACAAAAACGTCATAACACAGCCCGGCGCATATCGCAATCACGATATGCGCCGGGCTGTGTTATTGTCTGGTGGAAATATCAGAGGAACATCGGAGCCAGATATTTGGCCAGGAACCATCCGCCGAAGATAAGCCAGATAAAGAGGATTCCGGCAAGGATGAAGGGCTTGGCACCGGCTTTCTTGAATTTGTCAATGCTGGTTTCCGCGCCGAGGGCCACCATCGCCATCGTCAGCAGGAAGGTGTCGATGTAATTGATGGTGTCCACTGCAATTGTCGGGAGAAGATTGAATGAGTTGAACCCGATGACAGCCAGGAAGCCAAGTGCGAACCAAGGTATGGCCACTTTCCCTTTGGCACCTCCTTTGGAGTTTGTGCGAGCCTGAAGAGCTACCCAGTAGCCAAGGATAAGCAGGACGGGAACGAGGAGCATCACACGAATCATCTTTACGATGATGGCTACATTGGAGATTTCTGTCCCCATAGCGTTACCAGCTCCGACAGCGTGGGCGACCTCATGCAGGGTCGAACCGGTGTAGATACCCATCTCGATGGGGGTGAGTTCCAGGACTCCCGAACGATAGGCGATAGGATAGAGGAACATGGCAATCGTCCCGAATATCACCACCGTAGCCACGGCGACAGCTGTCTTGTAAGGTTTGGTCTGGATTGTGGATTCCGCTCCAAGGACGGCGGCTGCTCCGCAGATACCGCTGCCGATTGATGTCAACAGCGCAATCTCTTTGTCCATTTTCAACAGTTTACCGATATACACTCCGCCTATGATGGTGACCGTCACCACTATGGCATCAATCAGAATGCCGGCCACACCGACATTTATGATATCCTGGAATGTAAGCCGGAATCCATAAAGGATAATACCGAGCCGGAGCAATTTTTTTGAACAAAACTGTATTCCTGGCACCCAGGTCTCAGGGAGATGATTACGGAGACTGTTGGCATAAAGCATGCCGAGGATGATACCGATTATCATCGGGCTTAATGAAAGATCCTTGAATATCTTAGCGTCTCCGATATAGAATGCCGCACAGGAAAATAATCCAATGAGGAGAATTCCGTGGAGCATGCTGCTTCGTTTTTCTGTAAACATTGGTAATGGTTATATTTGACGTAATGTTGTATTGAAGTGGGTCAATGGAAAAACGTCACAAAGTTAGTAAAATTGCCTTGTATACAGGTGAAAAATCATTAAATTTGTCAAGGGTTATTTTAAATAAAACGTTTGCATATTTATAATAATATGAGGCCTGGGGTTCATAATTGGGAGATTTCCGATTTGCCGCTTCTCATTCCCGTGGGTGGTATGACCGGGGGTATCGCGTTGTGTGGCCTTGGGGCTTCGACGATGGTATGGACTGGTGCGGCGGTGTTTATGGTCGGAATCATACTGTCGATATGGCGGAAGTGGCCACGCGTGGTGTTCTTTTTCTCCGGAGGATTATTGGGGATTGCGGCCTGGATGGTCGCGTCGCCTGGACGGGTCGAGACGGGAACAATTGATAAATTCCAGGGAAAACTCGTCTCGGTCTATGATTATGGAGTTTCCCAGAGGGTTGTCGTTGATATGGGGGGAAACCGTAGGATAGGTGTGACGGTGCATGACTTCCCTCACAAACTGGAGGTTGGTGACAATGTGGAGGTCAGAGGACTGTTGTTGCCGGCTGTCGCGCCTGTCTCTGTGCCGTATGAAGCAGATGGGTCTTCCTTCGCGAGAAACGAAATGCTGTCGGCCAGATGCGTGGTCAGTGAAGATGATTTCCGGCTGATTGCCGATGCCTCCGGTATGAGGAAAATATTGAACCGTCTGCATGACACGGTCTCAGAGGGGATACGCCATAGCGGGTTGCGTCAGCAGACGGCTGCCTTTTTGTGTGCCGTGCTGCTTGGGGAAAGTGACATCGAGCCTGAGGTAAGGGAAAGTTTCGCACGTTCGGGGCTGTCTCATATGCTTGCCCTCAGTGGCACACATGTCTCGACAATAGCCTTTATGCTTGCGTTTATACTTATGCCGGTCGAAATGGCAGGTGGAAGGAAAATGCGGCTTGTGGTCACATTGGTGTTTTTGTGGGGATATGCGGTTCTCACCGGTATGTCGCCGTCGGTTGTAAGGGCTGTGACAATGGCGTCATTCCTCATTGTCGGGAAATTGTCCGGGCGTTATCCCAATCCGATGAACTCTCTGTTGGGCGCGGCTATGTTGATATTGCTGTTCCGCCCATCGGCGTTGTTTTTGGCCGGTTTCCAGTTGTCGTTTCTGGCGGTTGCCGGAATATTGCTTGCTATGCCTCCGGTTATGTCTGTTCTGAATGACACCCGATGGGGCAGCAAATGGGGGACGCGCACATTGGCCAACGTGGTTCTGTTGCCTGTGGTGGCGGTTGTGGCGACTGCGCCCCTTTCCGCGTGGCATTTCCATTACTTTCCGGTATGGTTTCTTGTCGCCAACTTGCCTGCGGCGATATTGCTGCCGGTTGCTCTGTGTGGCGGGTGTCTGGTGGCGGTCGCGGGTGTGGTTGGTTGGCATGTACCGTTGCTGGTGAGGGGTATGGACTGGATTTACAATGTGATGGAACTTGTGGCAAAGGTATCGGGGTCACTGCCCGGCAATATGGAGACGGCTGACTTTTATTTCCCCGGTTGGATATTGGTTCTGATATATGGAGGGATGTTTCTGATCTGGTATGGATGGCGCGGCGGTCGGAAAGTATACCTGATTAATGGCGGCGTGATGGTTGTCGCGTCGGTGGTTGTCGCTTTGGCTGTCAGACCGGTCGTGCCGCCTGATGAATGGTATGTGTGGGGAGTCAACCGTGGAACAGCTTTGGTTTGGCGCGAGGGGAAGGATGTGGTGATATTTACGGATGCGGCATCGAAATATCATCCGGAAATCAAGGAGCAGGCGCAAGTGAGACTGGCTGGATTTCTCGGAAGAAGGAGGGCAGAGTTGCGGGATGTGGTTCCTGTCTCCATTCTCCCGGAGAGGGTTGGGGAGCATTCTTTCCTATGGAAAGACCGTGACTGCCGGATTCTGTTTCTGATGGATAAGTCTGATGTAGGTTGCCTGGCGCAGGAATTGGAAGGAGGGGGGTATGTGATTGTGTCGGCAGGATTCAAGGGTGACATCTGTGATGTCGCGTCGTCATACCCGCGATGCTGTCTGGTGTTGTCTCCATCTATACCTCCGGTGCGCCGCCGAAAGTATGCCAGACTGCTGAAAGAGTCGGGGCGCTCCTATTTGCTCAATCTTCCTCCGGAAGCGAGCAGATACAGTCCTTCGACAAAATAAGGTGCCTGATAATCGCGAGGCCGCAGTATTTCCATATCCCGGCATACGAGATCGAGGTCGATGATTACCGGGGATTCCCCGTGGGCTCGTCCTCGGTAAACCTCATAGTCCTTAAGGCGCGTGGTCAGCTCCGTCGCTTCGAGTTCGCTACCCACTATGGCGATTGCGTTGGTATAGCCCGGTTTTGAAGGGTCATAAGCGTCGGGGGTACGATAGACGGGTGTGGCGGCCAACAATGTGGTGAAATCTTTCAGCCAGGCAATCGCCAGACTGATTTCTGAGTCTCCTGAGGGTATGTTGCTTCCGAGGGAAATGATGTAACGTGACATATCGCTCATTGGTTGTCTATGCCTTTCAACGACAAACTGATTCTTTTGCGGTTGACATCCACACCGATGACTCTTACCTTGACTTGCTGGCGCAGTTTCAGCACTTCGGCGGGATTCTTTACCCGTCTTTCACCCATCTCGGAGACATGGATTAGTCCGGAAACATGCACACCTATGTCGACAAACGCGCCGAAGTCGGTGATGTTGTTGACTATGCCGGGCAGAATCATCCCCTCCACAAGGTCTGTGATTTCACGCACCGACTCGTCGAATGAGAATCCGGTCGCTTTCTCGCGTGGATCACGTCCCGGTTTGCGAAGTTCGGCGACAATATCCTCAAGGGTCGGCAACCCCATGTCGTCGGTGACATATCTTGACAGGTCGATATTGTCGAGAACGGATTTGTCACCGACCAGGTCGGAGAGCGACAGGCCATTGTCAGATGCGATTTTCTCGACAATCGGATAACGCTCGGGATGGACTGCGGTGTTGTCGAGGATATTACGGCCCCCGCGCACTCTCATGAATCCCGCACATTGCTCATAGGCTTTCGGCCCGAGACGCGGCACTTTCAACAGCGTGGCCCGAGAGGTGAAATCACCATGCTCCGCCCGGTATTTGACGATGTTTGCCGCCAAAGTGTCACCGATGCCGGAAACATATGACAGCAGTTGTTGGGATGCGGTGTTGATGTCGATGCCCACAGAGTTGACACAGGTCTCTACGGTCATGTCGAGCTGGCGTTTCAGGCGTGACTGGTCGACGTCATGCTGATACTGCCCCACACCGATTGATTTCGGGTCAATCTTCACCAGTTCGGCCAACGGGTCCATAAGCCGACGGCCTATTGAAACCGCGCCTCGGACAGTCACGTCATATTCGGGGAACTCGTCGCGGGCAACCTTGGAGGCTGAATAGACTGACGCTCCGTCTTCGCTGACGACAAATATTTCGACTTTGCGGGGGAATTCGACAGCGCGCAGAAACCGTTCGGTCTCGCGGGAGGCGGTGCCGTTGCCGAGGGCGATGGCGTCGATTGAGAAACGTTCGACCAGTGTCTGTACCCGCTTTGTCGCGTCTATGATATAATTGCGCGGCGGGGTGGGGTAGATGATGTCGTGATGGAGGAGGTTGCCGTTGGGGTCGAGGCACACGACTTTGCACCCTGTACGGAAACCGGGATCGATTCCCATCACCGCTTTTGAACCCAGCGGCGGGGCGAGAAGCAGCTGATGGAGATTGGCCGCGAAGGTCTCGATGGCTGCGGTGTCGGCTTTTGCTTTTGCTTCCGCCTCAATCTCGGTGGTTATCGAGGGCTTGATGAGCCGTCGGTAAGCGTCGGCGACCGCATCGGCTACAATCCGGGCGGACGCGTCGCGCCCCTCCTTGCGGATGAAGTTCTGGCGCAGGCGGTCGATGGCGGCATCATCGTCGATTGTGATGGCGACTTTAAGGAATCCCTCAGCCTCTCCACGGCGCATGGCCAGGTAACGGTGGGATGAACAACGCGCGAGCGGTTCGTCTACTTTGAAGTATGAGCGGTATTTCTCGGCTTCCTCCTCTTTCCCCTTGACCACCTTGGATGAGATGCGGGCATATCGCTGGAAACGGTTCCTGACATTCTGGCGTGAACGCTGGTCTTCATTAACCCATTCAGCTATGATGTCAGACGCTCCGGCGATTGCCGATGCTGTGTCAGGAATGTTGTCATTTATATAGCGGGAGGCCGCATCCTCCGGATTGGCGCATTTCTGCGACATGATGATTTTGGCGAGCGGTTCGAGTCCGTTTTCGCGGGCTATCTGGGCGCGGGTGCGGCGTTTCGGTTTGAACGGGAGGTAGAGGTCTTCGAGGAGCGCCGGGTCATAGGTCTCCTCGATTTTCCGGCGCAGCTCGTCGGTCAATGCCCCGGAGCCTTCGATTGTCTGGAGTATGTAGAGTTTGCGGTCGGCAAGCTCGCGCAGAGCGTCAAACCGTTCGGATATGTTGAAAATCGCCACCTCGTCGAGCCCTCCGGTGGCCTCCTTGCGGTAACGGGAGATGAATGGAATCGTAGCACCCTCGGCGAGAAGCCTGAGGGTGGCGTTGACTCTTTGTTCGGGAATATCCATTTCCCGGGCGATAATCTGCTGTATAGTCAGAGGGGAGGCCATGGCAAGGATTTTAGAGGTGTGATAGAAGGTAAACCCAATCGAGGGGCTGGAAGGGAGGGGGATTGTTCAACGTCTGCGGCGCAGTGTCAGCAATGTGATTTCCGGCGTGGCACCGAGTCGCATAGGCATACCTACCGTTCCGGCGCCGATATTGACATAGAGTTGGTGACGCTCGTGGGTGTCGGAATACAGACCTCCCCATGTCTTGTAGCGCAAGGCTGCGGGGGACATCCCGAACAGTTCGATTTGCATGGCGTGGGTATGACCGGCCAGGGTGAGGGATATTCTCAGACGGTCGTTTTCTGAAATGGAGTCCACCCAATGGGCCGGATTATGGGAGAGCAATACCTTGGTGACCGAGTCGTCGGGGGTGGAATATGCCTTGAGCAGTGAGCCATAGACGGGGAATGGTGGGTCGCCGATATTCTCGACCCCAATCAGGGCGATTGAGTCGTTGCCGCGTCTTATCAACTCGGTCTCGTTGAGCAGGAGCTTGATACCGGCCTTGTCATAGGCATCGTAAAGAACCTGCATATTGTCGCGTTTGGCCTGGTCTGAGGACCATGTCATGTAGTCGCCATAGTCGTGGTTGCCGAGTATGGCAATCACACCGTCACGGGCATGGAGACGGCTGAGGGGCTTGATGAATGGGGCCACCTCCTCGGAACGACGGTTGACGATGTCCCCGGTGAAGACGATTATGTCCGCGTCGAGGGCGTTGATATTGTCAACAAGTCTGCTGACGTAGCTCGTGTCGTTGCCGAAGGTGCCGACATGCAGGTCTGAGAACTGAGCTATGCGGTAACCGTCGAAACTTTCGGGCAGGTCAGTCATCTCGATTTCCACCTCCTTGTCGTCGATGGCGAAGCGGTTGATGGCGGCTCCCCACCAGATGGCGCAGAATGACACCACGGCAAGCACCACTCCGACTGTGGTCAGCGGTTTGATTCTCTTGTGGCCGAAGAGTCTCGGAGCAGAAGCCACAAGATCGAATATTACGGCTATCGCTTTGGGAATATAGATCGACCCGTATATGAAGATCAGCCACATTTTCGCCAACAGCACGTTGTTGCTCCCCTCGCGGGCCGGGATTATGATTCCGGCGATGAGGACGAGGGAGAAGAGTATGGCCGACCAGACCTCGGCGCGTCCCCATAGAATGGGACGTTTGCAACGATGGGTCACCTGACGGTAGATATACCAGTCTATGGCCAGGTTGATGACCAGTAACGTGAGCAGCAGAAAAAGTGAGACCCTCATTTGTGGCCCTGTTTATTGATGGCTGGTTGATTTTAATTGATTCCGCAAGGGATTGGCATACATCTTCAGCATGGACTTGAGCATGAAATCCCTTTCTTCGGGTGTCACGTCGTCAAGGCGTACTTTGTCGAGCTGGGCGTTGAAATATGCCTCATAGGATGCGGCCTGTTCCGGGGTGTATTTCCCAGAAAACTCGGTGGTGCCTTCAAGTTTGTCGTAGGCGTAGTAGTTGACAGGGTAGATTTTGTAGTTTGAGTGAATCTCCTTGTCGATGACGGTGCAGGCGTGGCGGATGATTTCCACCTTGTCATTGGAGTCTAACCACGGTTCGAGAGCGGGATTGATTTCCTTGCAAATCGAGAAATGGACGCGACCCTTGTGCTTGAGCAGGCCGGTCTCCATGCTCCGCAAGTCATCATTCTGTGATTTCTTGAAGTCGGGGTCGCGGCGTTTGGCCAGGAATTCGGTCGCTTTCAGGTAGTCGTTGGGGTCGAACTCGTAGGATATTGCCACAGGTGTCAGGTGCAGCTCCATCAGACGGGCGGCGATATTGTCGCTCTCGCCGTTGAGCGACAGCATTTTCAGAACAGATTCCTGGGTGGTGTCGCTGGAGTCCTTGGCGCGGCCTTCGCGCTGGGCGATCCATACGGATTCCTTTTTATCACGGATACAGTAATGGATATAGCCACACAGCTGCTTGGCAGCTTCAAGCGCTTTTGTCATACGGAGATTACGTTTCACAATAATCCCCTTGTTGAGCCTTACGAGGTTCTCGATCCAATCGTAAATGAGCAGGTTGTCACCCAAAGCCACCTCCTGGGCGGGAAGCCCGTGGCGTATCATCACCAGTCCGAGAAAAGATGCGTCAAGCACGATGTCGCGGTGGTTTGACATGAACAGGCGGGGCTGGGTCAGGTCGATGTTGCCGAGACCGGAATCGGTCACACCGTCAGTGGTACCATCCTCTAACTTTTTCAGAATAGAGAGCATCACCTTTTTCTGGAAGTCCTCCTTGTTGTCGATTTTCAGGAGGGTGTCAGCCAGCTCACGGAAATCGCTTCCGGGAAGCACATACTTTATCGCGTTCTCGAATCCGGGGTCGCTGACGAGTTTTTTCATCCGTTCGGAGAACAGCTCGTCATCGAATGGGGCTATGTCTTTGTATTCTTCTGCTATCATGATGATAAGGTTGGAGCGGGCACGATGCTTCGAACCCTGACACACTCAAGAGAGAGACCCGCAAGGGTAATTCGAGACAAAGGTAAATAAAATAACAGAGTAATTAAAGCTTTTTGGCATGAAACTGGTGGATTTTAGCTTAATTTAAGGGATTGGGGAAAGCATCGGCCGGAGTTTTAAGAGCTGCGAAAGCTCATTAAACTCCGGCCGAGAGTATGGCCATGATATCATTCCGATGCGTATGACAGCACCGTGGGACTTTCCACATCCACTCCGTATTCCTTTGCTCTGGCGAGGATTGCTTTCGCCAGTCTCGGCTTGAGATCTTCAGGACAATAACGGAAGTAGGCTTCTGCGGCCCGGACGTGGGCGGCGTCGGGCATCGGGTATTCGCGTCGTTCGGGAAGGCCGAAGACACTGTCGGGAAGTTCTTTTTTCTCTTCGTAGGTCAGGCGGTCATTCATATATCTTGGATTTTAATGTTTGTTATCCGGTGTGCCGTCTCCGGCACGACTCATAAATAACAACAACCGACACCACGAAAAGGTCGCGGGAGAGGATCTTCTCACATACCGATTATAAGGGTCTCAAGCCAGATGCATGCTATTCCGGCGAGGTAACCAAGCAGCGCCATCCATGAAATCCGTTTCAGGTACCACATAAATTCGATTTTCTCGATACCCATGGCCACCACTCCTGCGGCAGAACCGATAATCAGCAGCGAGCCGCCGACTCCGGCACAGAAGGTGAGCAGATGCCAGAACAGGCCATCTTCCACGAAAAGTCCCATATACGCCGGATCCGCTGCGGTGGCAATCATCTCGGGGGTGGCGACCGGGTACATGTTCATGCAGGCGGCGACCAGGGGGACGTTGTCGACGATGGATGACAGCACGCCGATGATTCCGTTGATGAGGTAAACCTCATGGAAGGTGTCGTTGAGCCATGTGGCGAGACTTGAGAGGATACCTGCCTGCTGGAGGGCTCCGACGGCGAGAAGGATTCCGAGGAAGAACAGGATGGTGGACATGTCGATGTTTTTTACCACCTGTGAGATACGTCCTTCGATTTTGCCGTCAAGACGGTAGTGATAGACGATAAGCTCGGTAATCAGCCACAGGATGCCGAGGGAGAGCAATATCCCCATGTATGGCGGGAGGTGGGTGATGGCCTTGAAAACCGGCACGAACAGCAGACCGGCCACGCCGAGGATGAGTATGGTGACGGAGAGTTTGTGATGGTGGCGTGACAGTTCATAACCGACACGGCGGTCTGACTCGTTGAGCGACTCCACAGGCCCCGCGCTGACAAAGCGGGTGGCAATCATAGTGGGAATGACAACTGACACCAACGAAGGAATCAGGAGGTTGACAATCAGGTCGACAGATGAGACATAGTTTTTCATCCACAGCATTATGGTGGTGATGTCGCCGATGGGTGACCACGCGCCTCCGGCATTCGCGGCCAGAACAATCACACTGGCGAACATCCAACGCTCTTTCTTGTCTGAGAACATTCGGCGCAGCATCATCACCATGATGATAGTCGTGGTCATGTTGTCAAGGATACTTGACAGGAAGAAGGCCACGAAGGCGAACACCCACATCAGGCCGCGTTTGCTCTTGGCCTTGATATGTTTGACGATGATGTTGAAGCCGCCGTAACGGTCAATCAGTTCCACGATTGTCATGGCGCCAATCAGGAAGACGATTATCTCGCAGGTGTCTCCCAGCGCTTCTACCATGTCTGACTGGAGGTTGGGATCATGTCCCAGCAGGGCATACACCCCCCAGAGTAGGCCGGCCATCATCAGGGCGAATGTCGCTTTGTTGATGTTGAATACATGTTCGAGGGCTATGCCGAGGTAGCCAAGCACGAACAATACAATCATGAAAGTTATCATTTCCGTTCTATTCTATGATATTGATTTAAGTAAATTCGATTGGTTTGCAGGTGGTTAGGTTTGATTGCCCCACCCCGTTAAAGGTGTGTGGCGGTCGGGGTATCAGTCGATACGGGTGATTGAGGCTCCGAGGAAGTTGAGACGTTGGTCGATGTCTTCATACCCACGATCGATCTGCTCGATGTTGCCGATGATGCTGGTGCCTTTGGCAGACATCGCCGCCAGTAGCATGGCGATGCCGGCGCGGATGTCGGGGGAGCTCATCTTGTTGCCTTTGAGTGTGAACTTATGGTCATGGCCGATTACCACAGCGCGGTGGGGGTCGCAGAGGATAATCTGGGCACCCATCTCGATAAGGTCGTCAACGAAGAAAAGGCGGCTTTCAAACATTTTCTGATGTATGAGCACTGTGCCACGGCATTGGGTGGCTACCACCAGCATCACGCTCAGCAGGTCGGGGGTAAGACCGGGCCACGGAGCGTCGGCTATGGTCATTATGGAGCCGTCGAGGGCGGTGTCTATGACGTAGCTGTCCTGAGCGGGGATGAATATGTCATCGCCATGCTGCTCAAGTTTTATGCCGAGCCGGCGGAAACTTTCAGGTATGATACCGAGGTTGTCATAGCTGACATTCTTGATGGTCAGTGAACTGCGGGTTATGGCTGCCATCCCAATGAAGCTGCCTACCTCGATCATGTCGGGGAGAATATGGTGGGTCGCACCCCCCGGTTCCCCTTTGAATCCCTTTATTTTAAGGAGGTTGGAGGCCACGCCGTCAATCTCACATCCCATCTGCTGCAGTATTCGGCAGAGCTGTTGCAGGTATGGCTCGCAGGCGGCATTGTAGATTGTCGTTTCCCCTTCGGCGAATGTCGCGGCCATGATGATGTTGGCCGTTCCGGTGACCGATGCCTCGTCGAGAAGCATATAACATCCCGTTAGTTTTTCCCCTTCCGGAACAGTCAGTAAATAAGCGCGTTTGGACGGCTCATAGGTGTATTCCGCACCAAGGTTGATGAAACCTTGTATGTGTGTGTCAACCTTGCGGCGTCCGATTTTGTCTCCTCCCGGCTTGGGGAAATATGCTTTTCCGAAACGGGCGAGCAACGGCCCGACAAGCAGAACTGAACCGCGCAAGGCGGCACAACGCTTGATGAAGTCGTCGCTGTAGATATATTCCCGGTCGATTTCATCTGCCTGGAAGGTATATCGTCCTTTTTCGAGACGTGTCACCTTCACTCCCATCAACTGGAGCATGGCTATGAGATTCTTGACATCCCTGATTTCAGGAATGTTTGAAATCTCGACAGTGGCTGAGGTCAGCAAGACCGCGCTTATGACCTGCAACGCTTCATTTTTTGCTCCCTGGGGGGTGATTTCACCCTGGAGGGTGTGACCACCCTCGATTACGAACGACGACATTCGGTATTATGGATTTATCTTGTTTTCAAATATGGATTACTTCAGGGGAAAGGGTCACTCCGAACACCGATTCCACCTGGCGGATGATTGCTTTTTCAAGCTTCACCACCTCTTGACCGGTGGCGTCTCCGGTGAGGTTGACGATGACCAGAGGTTGAGATTGCCACAGTGCGGCTCCCCCCTCTGTGAGAGGCTTGCATCCGGCTTTGTCGATAAGCCATGCGGCGGAAAGTTTTGCCATCCCGTCGGGAGTCATATGGTAGGGGAGGGGATTGGAATTTCCATCAATCTCTTCCCAGCAGGATTTGATTCTTTCAAGCTCTGCAAGTGTCACAACCGGATTCTTGAAGAAGCTGCCTGCGCTTCCGGTCTCGGAAGGTGCGGGGAGCTTGGAGTCGCGCAGTGAGATGACCGTTTCCCTTACCGTAATCGGTGTGACACCCTTGGCTGTCAGCCCATCGATGTCGGCCTGGCATGACGCGTTCTTGTCGAGCGCATATTTATCACACAACGCATCCCGCAGACCCTTGTAACCGAGTTTCAGGTCAGGTGTGACCTGCAGCCGGAGAGTGACCCGGCATACAATCAGAGTCTCGTCCGGGTGCTGGTGCTTGAAAACCGAATCGCGATAACCGTAATGACAGTCATCCCTGGTGAATGTGACGAACCCGTGGGATTTCAGCGAATAACAGGTGACGTTCTCAATCGCGTCGCTGAATTCAGCCCCGTATGCGCCGACATTCTGAACGGCGGCTCCCCCGATATGGCCGGGGATGCCGGAGAGGTTCTCCAATCCCCACAGTCCGGCCTCGCATGTCTGGCGGCAGAGGTCGTCGAGGATGACACCCGCGTCGGCGGTCACTATGACAGTGCCCTCCGCCGGGTAGCTGAACCTTACACCGGTATTGACGGGATGGATTACAGTCAGGCCGGGGGCAGGAGCGGTGAAAAGCATATTGCTTCCACCTCCCAGAACCACCGCACCGTCAAGAATCCCCTGCCGGTCGAGTTCGGGAAGGTCTGTCTCCGGGTCTGAAAACTCGATGAGACGGCCACATAAGGCCGGAAGGCCGAAAGTGGTCATCTCTTTCAAGTCTATATTCTCGCGCAGTCTGATCATAATTAGGCCGTGCTTGGCGGAATGGCAGCCGCGAGAAACTTATGATTGGTGTTTCCTGACTGCGGCTGCCTGGATAATCTTATGTATGAGGATTGACACCCCGGGGTTTTGTCAGCCTCCGAAGTTGTCGTAATGGATATTCTCGGGATCCACGCCGAGACTGTCGAGCATCTTGTTGACGGCGGCGCTCATCGGGCCGGGGCCACACATGTAATATTCGATGTCTTCGGGTGACTCGTGGTCTTTGAGATAGGTGTCGTAGATCACCTGGTGGACGAAGCCGGGGGTGTACTTCACTCCGGCGGCATCGGCCGCAGGATCGGGACGGTCGAGGGCGAGATGGAACTTGAAGTTGGGGAATTCCTTCTCAAGCTGCAGGAAGTCGTCGAGATAGAACACCTCGTTCAGGGCGCGGGCTCCGTAGAAGTAGTTCATCTTGCGGTCGGTGGTCTTCAGGGTTTTGGTCATGTGCATTATCTGGGCACGGAGAGGGGCCATACCTGCGCCGCCACCAATCCACATCATCTCGTTCTTGGTGTCGAAAATCGGATGGAAGTCGCCGTAAGGGCCACTCATCAACACCTTGTCGCCGGGCTTGAGGGTGAAAATGTAGCTCGACGCGATACCGGGATTGACATCCATGAAGCCCACTTCGGGTTTGGGTTTGAAGGGGGGAGTGGCGATACGGACGGTCAGCATGAAGCGGTCACCTTCGGCGGGATAGTTGGCCATGGAGTAGGCGCGGACAGTGGTCTCGGTGTTGACACACTTGAGGTCGAAGAGACCGAATTTCTTCCAGGCGGGGAGATATTCCTCGCCGATGGATGCCTTGTCGATATCCTTGTCGTAATCGATTTTGAAGGGTGGAATCTTTATCTGGGCGTATGAACCGGGGATGAAGTTCATATGCTCACCCTTGGGAAGGGCCACGATGAATTCCTTGATGAAGGTGGCGACGTTGTTATTGGAGATTACCTCGCATTCATATTCCTTGATGTCGAGCACTGACGCGGGTACCTTGATGTCGAGGTCGTTCTTGACCTTTACCTGGCAGGCCAGACGCCAGTCATCCTTGATTTCCTTGCGGGTGAAATGGACAGCCTCGGTGGGGAGAATCTCGCCACCACCGGCGGTAACCTGCACCTTGCATTGGCCGCAACTTCCTTTTCCGCCGCATGCCGAGGGGAGGAATACATTCTTGGTGGCCATGGCTGAAAGCAGGGGTACACCGGAGGCCACCTCCACCTTCTTGTCGTTGTTGATTGTCACGGTCACATTGCCGGAGCTGACCAGATATTTCTTGGCCACCAGGAGGATGATGACCAGCAGGAGGGTCATCACCAAGAAGATGCCGACACCGCCGAGCACCGTGGGCCAAAGAGTGGATTGGAGTGATATCATTGTAGTTGTTGACTTACTGTTCGGAATGAAGTGGGTTTGAAATCAGAGTTTGATTCCGAGGAAGCTCATGAAGGCGATACCCATAAGGGCGCAGAGGATGAAGGTGATGCCTATGCCTCGCAGCGGAGCGGGGACGTTGGAGTATGCGGATACCCTCTCGCGGATGGCGGCGATGGCCAGCAGCCAGCCGAGTCCCCAACCGGCCCCGGCGCAGGTCGCTGTCCAGGCGTTGGCGAAACCTCTCTGTTGCATGAACAGGGAGCCGCCGAGAATGGCGCAGTTGACGGCGATGAGGGGGAGGAAGATACCGAGCGACGCGTAGAGCGAGGGGGAGTATTTCTCGACAGCCATCTCGACGAGCTGGGTCATCGAGGCGATGACGGCGATGAACATGATGAGCGAGAGGAAGCTGAGGTCGACATCGGCGAATGTCTCGCCAAGCCATACCAGAGCGCCGGCCTTAAGCACATAGTTCTCCAGCAGGTAGTTGATGGGGAGGGTTACGATGAGCATGAAGGTGACCGCCACGCCAAGTCCGAACGCGGTCTTGACATTCTTGGAAACAGCCAGGAAGGAACACATTCCCAGGAAGTAGGCAAACACCATGTTGTCGACGAAAATCGACCGTATGAAAAGATTCAGATTTTCCATTTCAGGTTGTCTTTCTTTTGCTTGTGATTAGGAATGTGACGGTTTATTTCTCCTGGAGGTCTTTGTTCCACGAACGGTGAACCCAGATGATGCAGGCTACAACGATGAGGGCCATCGGGGGGAGAATCATAAGGCCGTTGTTGACATATCCGGCTTCGTAGAAGCATTGGGGTATCACCTGGAAGCCCATCAGTGTGCCGCTTCCGAGCAGTTCGCGAAAGAAACCGACGATTACCAGGATGACGGCATAACCGATGCCGTTGCCCACTCCGTCGAGGAATGAGGGCCAGGGCTTGTTACCCATGGCGAAGGCTTCGAGACGGCCCATCAGGATACAGTTGGTGATGATGAGTCCGATGAACACCGAAAGCTGTTTGCTGACATCATAGGCGTAAGCCAGCAGCAGCTGATTGACCACAATCACGAGGGCGGCCACAACCACCAGCTGGACGATGATTCGGATGTTGGTGGGGATGGTGTTGCGAATCAGGGATATGATGACGTTGGAGAAGGCCAGCACGGCGATTACCGAGATGCCCATCACCAGCGCCGGTTCGAGTTTGGCCGTGACGGCAAGGCAGGAGCAGATACCGAGCACCTGCACAATCACGGGGTTGTCCTTTGAGAAAGGATTGAAAAAAATCTGTTTGTTACTAATCTTGTCGGCCATGACGGGATATAAATGGCGTTGTGTAATCTGTTATGGTTCAGAGAGCGGCTGCTTTCTTGGCTAATGTGCCGTCGGCCTGTGCCTCGGCATCGGCCGCCGCCCGCTCCACGTCGGAAATCGTGGCGCGGATATCTATTTTCTCTCCGTCGGCTGATGTCTTGACATCGTCGGCAGTCAGACGGCGCACGGGGTTCTCGGCTGCTTCACCATCCTGCGGAAACTGGAAGGTGGTGGCGGCACGCGTCATATCGGCGGAGCCTCCTTTGCCGGCTTTCTCGAGCCATGCACGGTATGGTGACAGGCAGTTGTCGAACATCGCGCCCACACCTTTCGATGTGATTGTGCCTCCGGATATGCCGTCAACATAGTCGACATCGGGATTGAGGGGTTTCTGTCCGGCTTTTACCACCTCGATGGGGTAGAAGTTGTTGCCTTTGAATACAGAGCGGCCGGGGAACTGGTCGGTGAACGCTGGTTTGGTTATCTCGGCTCCAAGACCGGGGGTCTCTCCCTGATGGTCGAAGAACGCGCCGTAGATTGTGGACCCGTCGGCATCGAATGCCACATATCCCCAGATCGGTCCCCAGAGTCCCATACCGGCCAAGGGGAGGATATATTTGGTGCCTGCGTCAGGAAGCTGGCATACATACACGGGGAGCAGGCGCTGGTCGGCCGGCTTTTTCGCCTCTGAGGCGACATCGATGGAGAAAGCCTCCTGGCCTTCCACCTCCTCGCCTTTGTCATTTACCACGAGCTGGCTGACGATATATTTCTCGAAGTCGGCAATCACGGTGGCGCGGGTGGTGGAGATATGTACGGCCTGGAGAATCTGGCTCTTCTTGTCGGCCTGGGCGTTTTCCTCCTGGCGGTCTTTCAGGGCCATGGATGTGAACGCCAGAACGGCTCCCACCACGATTACCATTGCCGTGATGTAGACTATGGTGTAGACGTTGCTTTGTTTGTTAATCATCTTTTCTTGTGCTATTTGCTTGGTTGTCAAGAAATATCGGGATGGCGGAGCTTATTTTGCCGCTTTGGTTCGGGCCAGGCGGCGGCGAACATTGGCTTCGACCACACAGTAGTCAATCAGGGGAGCCAGGGCATTCATTAGCAGCACGGCGAGCATCGCTCCTTCGGGATAACCGTTGTTGTAGGTTCGGATAAGGATGGCGACCACTCCGACGAGGAATCCGTAGATGTACTTACCCGTATTGGTACGGCATGAGGTGACAGGGTCGGGAGCCATGAAGACAGCCGCGAATGCGAAACCTCCCAGGCAGAGTTGCTCACCGACAGTGAGGAACGAGGCGGGATAGGTCGGGGTCGCGCACCAGTTGGCAATCAGGGCCATCACCGCGCCTCCGGCAAACACCGACAGGACGATGCGCCAGCTTGCGATACCGGTGAAGAGGAGTATCAGCGCTCCGATGAGGATGCAGAGGGTGGAAGTCTCGCCGAACGAGCCGGGAATCAGGCCGAGGAACATATGCCACAAAGATACGGGGTCTCCGGCGATGTCTGTCATCGCGCTTGCCACGCCTGCAGCGTCGGTCGCTCCGGATGTGGCTACCTGGCCGAGGGGAGTGGCGCAGGTGAGGCCGTCGATTTCCGAGCCGATGCCGAGCATCTTGCCTGAGGCGACGAACACCTTGTCGCCGCTCATCTGGGCCGGATAGGCGAAGAAGAGGAACGCGCGGGTCACGAGGGCCACATTAAATATATTATAGCCTGTGCCGCCGAAGACCTCCTTGACGAAAATCACGGAGAAGGCTGTCGCCACGGCAATCATCCAGAGCGGGGTCTCGATGGGGCATATCATCGGAATGAGGATTCCGGTCACGAGGAATCCCTCCTGGATTTCCTCCTTGCGCCACTGCGCCACGATGAACTCGATTCCCAGACCGACCACATAGGCCACGACCAGACGGGGCAACACGGCCAGGAAACCGTAAGCCATCTGCTGCCAGAAGGGGAATGTCTCGGCCCCGGCTGCAAGCCAGTGCTGGTATCCGGCATTGTACATACCGAAGAGGAGGCAGGGGATGAGGGCGACTATGACGATGATCATAGTACGTTTGGAGTCCATCGAGTCATGGATATGGACTCCCGACCGCGAGGTCTCGTTGGGCGTGAACAGGAATGTGTCAAAGCCGTCATAGACCGAACGGAACGCGTGGAGCTTGCCCCCCTCCTCGAATGAGGGCCGGGCCTTGTCCATCAGTTTTTTCAGTGCTTTCAACGCTATGTTGTTTTTATGGTTTTCAAATATGGAGTGATTGTCAGGACAGCTCCTTGCGGAGGTAGTCGAGACCTTCCCTTACGATTTTCTGCAGCTCGAGTTTCGAGGTGTCGGCGTATTCGGCCAGAGCGAAGTCTTCGGGAGCCACTTCGTAGATGCCGAGCTGTTCCATACGGTCGATGTCTTTCGCCAGAATCGCCTTGATGAGATATTCAGGGAGGATATCCATCGGGAAGACCTTGTCATATTCCCCACTCATAATCATCGCCCTGCGTCCTCCGAGCAGACGTGCGTCGGGCTTGAAAAGCTTGCGGGAGAGGAAATGGCCGGGGAATGTGGGGCTTGTGCTCTGCTTCTTGGGGGAGAACGATGCCCATCCCATGAATTCGGCCACATCGTCACCTTCGGGGATGACAGTTACTTGGCGGTAGGGGAATCGGAGGTAGCCGTCGGCTGGGACAGCGGTACCGGTGAGGACATTTCCTGAGATGATGCGTTTGTTGCGGCCGTCATCCGTGAGGTTGTCTTTCAACAGGACGGACATCTCGGCTCCGATGAGGGTGGTCACCAGTGAGGGGTTCTTCACCTCTGAACCTGTTACGGCTACTGTGGTTGAGAAGTCAACAGTGCCTGTGAGGGCGAGATTGCCGATGCGGCGCAATGTCTCGATGTCGAGGCATCCCACGGTTTCTCCTTTGTTTACCGGCTTCACGGCTGCGATTGCGGTGCCGGCATTGGATGCGGGGTGGGGGCCTGTGATGTCAAGCATCTCTGCTCCGGCGAGATCGGGGAGCGCGGAATCCGGACGGCGGCTGACATAGACTTTCCCCTCTGACAGGAGAGACAGGAGTTTCACCCCGGCTTCAAGGGCTTTGATGTCTTCGTTGGAATATGAAGACTTGTTCCAGGCGAGAGGGGCGGAGTCGAAACCGCTGACGAATATGTCGCGGAAACGGGCATCGGCGGCAGGCACGATGTCATAAGGGCGCTGGCGAAGCATTGCCCACAAGCCGGAGGCAAGGAGCGCTTCACGCGCCGAAGTCTTGTCTGAAAGGGAACCTTTGACATCGAAGCGGACAGCCTCTCCGGCTCCGGCTTCGATTACGACGCGCAAAATCTTGCGCCTTTCCCCTCTGACCACGGCCTTGACTGTTCCTGAAACGGGGCTCGTGATTTTCAGTCTCTCGTCGAGTTTGCTGTGGAAAAGAGGCTGGCCTGATTTCACCGTGTCCCCCTCCCGCAGTTCCATCTTGGGGATAAGACCGGTGAAGTCATCGGGGACGATTGCCACCGTGGCGCATCGACATTCCGTCTCCTTTGCGTCGGCGGGTATGCCGCCGGCCAGGTGGATGTCAAGACCTTTCTTTACTTTTATTCCGATGCTCATTGATTTATTATAGGTGTGATCTATTTGGTTTCTACAGTAGATGTATTGTTTGGAAAGGCACGGGTTTCCTGGATGAATTACGGAAATATTTCCCTAATTGCCGATTTCGACCACAAAGGTAGTGATAATTTCTGTAACCCTTTATTAATAAAATGAAAAAAACGGATAAAATTTTTCGGGGGCATAATTTTTGGGTTTTGGATGTCGTTTAGGAAGTGAATCGCAGCCCCCGTTTGGCGGCCGTTTTTGAGGGCTCTGACTTGAAAAGAGGAAGTTGGCGGCGATTCAAAAAAATAATTAGGAAAAATTTTGTCAGTTGAAAAACAAATGATAATTTTGCAGAAAGCTTTTGCCATGGAGTAATATCCGGTTTCAAAAAGGGATCGCGATTATCACAACAACCCGACACTATCCTCCTCCCCCTCCACCGCGGAGCCGATTGGTGTCTGCCTGCGGACCAGGAAAAAGACTAATCAGGGCGTTGGCTCTTCTTACCGGTCATCGCCCCACATCAAAAAGGAAAAAACTATCATTATTAACAAATTCAAATTTTAAAAGTACTATCAAGTTATGGAAACTCAAAAGCCTAACGCTCCCCAGCGCAACGCCGCTGCCGTTAAGCCCGGTAGCAACGTTCGTGGAATCAAGAACGCTTTTTTGGTTATCATCGCATGCTTCGTTGTAGCCGTTATCCTCTTCCTCTTCGTTTTCGGTAACCCCTCCCACTTCGACGCTGAAGGTTTTGAGGGCGCATCAATGTGGTTCGCTCCCGAGGAATTCGCCAAAGCCCACCCGCTTGATCTCGTTGGTACCATCTTCAAGGGCGGTATCATCGTGCCTATCCTCCAGACCCTCTTCCTCACCGTTATCGTCCTCTCTGTAGAGCGTGCTATCGCCCTGAAGAGCGCCAAGGGAACCGGCTCCATCGCCAAGTTTGTCGCTGACATCAAGAAATGCCTTGCCAAGAACGACATCGCTGCCGCTCAGGTTCTCTGCAAGAAGCAGAAAGGTTCTGTTGCCGCTGTCGTTTCAGCCGCGCTCAACCGCTACGCTGAAATGGACGCCAACACCGTCCTGACCAAGGAGCAGAAAATTGCTACTATCCAGAAGGAAGTTGAAGAGGCTACCGCTATCGAGATGCCCTCTCTGCAGCAGAACCTCCCCATCGTGGCTACCCTCACCACCCTCGGTACTCTCGTCGGACTTCTCGGTACTGTGATCGGTATGATCAAGTCGTTCCAGGCTCTGTCCGCATCCGGCGCTCCTGACTCGACCGAGCTGTCAACCGGTATCTCCGAGGCGCTTGTGAACACCGCCTTCGGTATCGCAACCGGTGCGTTCGCTGTAATCTCCTACAACTTCTACACCAACAAGATCGACAACCTCACCTACGCCATCGACGAAGTAGGTTTCTCTATCGTACAGTCTTTCGCTGCAACCCACTAATCCCCTGATTACTGGCTCTTAAATTAAGCAAAACCATTTAACGAACAAGTAAATCATGGGAAAAGTAAAAATTAAAAGAAAGAGTACCCTCATCGACATGACCGCGATGAGTGACGTTACCGTTCTTTTGCTTACTTTCTTCATGTTGACCTCAACCTTCCTTCAGAAGGAGCCGGTGACCGTAATCACCCCGTCCTCCGTTTCTGAAATCAAGGTGCCCACGGCGAATGTCGTGAATGTCCTCGTCAGCCCCAAGGGACAGGTGTTCCTGTCAATCTCGGGTGACGCAGACGCAGACAACGCCGAGCAGTGGGGTTCTGAACCGCTTCGCAAGGAAGTTCTCAAAACGGCTGCCGCCAATTATGAGAAATATACCGGCAAGAAACTCGGAATCACCGCAATGGACATTGAGAAGTTTGCCAAGAACGCCTCTTTCGGTGTACCTCTTGAAAAAATGCACGAATTCCTGTCGCTCGACCAGACAAAGCAGGATGAGTGGCTGAGCAATGCCGACCGCCCAGACGTAGGTATCCCCATGAAGGATATCAACTATGTCGACCAGAACGGCACACCCCTGGCCACCAACGAGTTCCAGATTTGGATGCGTGCTATCTATTCTTCGTCGAACCCCAACATTCATGACGCCATCCAGAAGGGCGAAGGTATAGCCGTAAAGGCTGACCGCGGGACCAAGTTTGAGACAATTCATCCTGTCCTCGACAACCTTCAGACCATCAAGATGAACAAATTCTCAGTCATGACTGCCCTTAAAACCGAAGCTGATTAATCATGGCACAGATAGAACAATCCTCGGGCGGCAAGAAGAAAAAAGGCGCCCAGAAAAAAATGGCGATCCATGTCGACTTCACCCCTATGGTCGATATGAACATGCTTCTGATTACGTTCTTCATGCTGTGTACCACCATGATTAAGTCGCAGACCCTCTCTATCGCGCTTCCTACCAATGAGAAGCTCCAGCAGGAGGAACTGCAGAAGGCTAAGGAATCTGAAGCTATCACCCTGATCCTCGACACTACCTACGACGAACGTGGCGGAATCAAAGACAACACCGTTTACTACTATGCCGGTAAGCCCGAAACAGAGTTCAACGGTCCGGACTTGGTTTCCTCCAACATCCAGGTAGCCCACTTTGAAGGAAATGACGGAGCTATCCTCAAGGGTATCCGTAAGATTCTTCATGACCGTAACCAAGACGTTCTTGACAAAGTCGAAGAGCAAAAGGACCGCTGGCGCAGGAAAGAAATCACTGAAGACCAGTTCCAGGCAGAGGCCAAGAAAATCCGTAACGACGAGAAACTCACCCGTCCCGTGGTCATCATCAAACCTATGGAAGGTGCTTCCTGGGAAAGCGTGATCGCCGCCCTCGACGAGATGCAAATCAACCAGATCTCACGTTATCAGATTGGCTCCCTCACCGATACCGACAAGGCTATGGTGTTTGCCACTCCCGACTTCAAGAAAGCCCACAGCAATGACCAGCAGTGATGATTATCTATATTATTAACCAACTAAACAGACAGTAAAATGGCAAAAGATGTAGATCTTTCATCAAAAGAGTGGACTGACATTATCTTCGAAGGCAAGAACAAGGAGTTCGGCGCCTACGAGCTGCGCAAGCACTCTGACGGTCGTCATAACCGCGCTATGCTCTTTACCATCATCGGTCTGGTGATAGTGCTGGTTGGCTCCTACTTCCTCGGAATGTACAACGACTACCGTCGCGAGCAGCATGAGCTTGAGCTCCAGGCTCAGCTTGAGCAGCAGCTCGCCCAGATGGAAGCCGAAGCACAGGAAGAGCAGCAGGAAGAAGAAGTCATCGAGGCTGTTCAGGAGCCCGAGCCTGAAGAGGCTCTTCCGGAAGAAATCCTCAACACAATCAAGGATACTGAAATCGCAATCGCGGCTGACAACGAGGTCACCGAGGACATCACCTCCAAGGATGAGGTTCAGGAATCGACCGCAGCCGCAGGTGCTTCAACCTTCGACCAGGGTACTGACAACCTCGAAGTGGTCAGAACCCACAAGGACGAGATTATCGTAGAAGAGAAGAAGCCTGAGCCCGTCAAGGAAGAGGTGTTCACTGCCGTAGAGCAGATGCCCCAGTTCCCCGGCGGTGAGGCTGAACTCCTCAAGTATGTTGCCACCCACATCAAATATCCCACAATGGCAGCCGAGAACAACATCCAGGGCCGCGTGGTGGTGAAATTCGTTGTGAAGAAAGATGGTAACGTGGGTGAAGTCGTGGTTCTCCGCGGCAAAGACCCGGATCTCGACAAGGAGGCAGTCCGCGTTGTGAAGACCCTGCCGAGATTCATTCCCGGTAAGATGAATGGTCAGGCTGTGTCAGTATGGTACACCCTCCCCATCAACTTCAAGCTCCAGCAGTAATCCACTCCCTTCTCTGATAAGAGAAGAGATTTCCCAAAAGATATCCGGTTTCCACCATATCCACGGGAAATATAAACAGACATTACTCCCTTCCCCTTTTTGATAAGGCGGCGCTTCCCCGGAGAGGGGCAGCGCCGCTGTCGTTTTTATGTCCGGGCAGCTGATGGTTGGTGAATGTGGGTCAGCGGATTTTCCCGGTTGGTGCGGAAGTTGTCGGAGTATAGTGTTATCTTTGCAACATGAAACCAGACCAACTACTCAGAGCAATCCTGCCCGAAGTGCTGATAGACAACTTCGACATTGAACGATTTGAAAAAAGCGATACCCGCTTCGACATATGGCTTGATGAGAAGAAGGAGCAACTTCGCGAAGACAAGTACAATAAAAACATAATCTCTTACGGATTCGGCGATTACCGTACGATACAGGATTATCCGATACGTGGACGGGCCACATACCTCCATGTGCGGAAGCGCAAGTGGCTTGACAAAGCCACCGGCGAAATATTCAGCTATGAATGGGATGTATCCGAGTTTGACGGCACAAGGCTCAACGCCGAGTTTGTCGCTTTTTTAAAAGAGGGAGATTGAA